>CAMXSH010000017.1 GCA_947246475.1 uncultured Roseburia sp. | reverse complement strand
TTGAAAACAATATATGCTGCCGAAAGTTTCGCAGAAACTTTCTAAGAATTTTGAAAAAATTCTTTTTTTAGCGGCCTTTTTTCTCGTCCTTACCATGTCCGCGATAGGTTCTGGTAGCAACAAACTCTCCGAGCTTATGGCCTACCATATCCTCTGTGATATATACAGGAACATGTTTTCTACCGTCATGTACTGCGATGGTATGACCTACCATGCTAGGGAAGATAGTAGAACGACGTGACCAGGTTTTTATTACTTGTTTATCGCCAGATTCGTTCATGGCATCAATCTTTTTCAAAAGATGCGCATCAGCGAATGGTCCTTTTTTTAATGAACGAGCCAATTCATTTACCTCCTTTTATTGAGAAAACCATATGTCAGGGGCAAGCCAGATGGCTGTACCCATGACGTTGTAATAACCAGATAATTATTTGGCAAGGGCTGAAGCCTTATTTTGCTAAAGCTGGAGCGTTTGCCCTGCCTACTTGCTAAATCATCTTATTTAGCAAGCGCTGAAGCCTTATTTTGCTAAGGCTTTCCCGTCCCTTCTACGGATAATCATCTTATTCGACTGCTTATTTTTCTTTCTTGTCTTAAGACCAAGCGCAGGCTTGCCCCAAGGTGTACATGGACCTGGACGTCCGATACCGGTCTTACCTTCTCCACCACCGTGTGGATGGTCATTCGGGTTCATAACAGATCCGCGAACGGTAGGACGGATACCCATATGACGTTTACGTCCTGCTTTACCAATATTGATCAGGTTATGCTCTGCATTTCCCACCTGTCCGATTGTTGCACGGCATACGATCGGCACCATTCTCATCTCGCCGGAAGGCATACGAAGTGTCGCATATTTTCCTTCCTTCGCCATAAGCTGTGCGCTGTTTCCTGCGGAACGAACAAACTGTCCGCCATGTCCCGGATAAAGCTCAATGTTGTGTACCAGTGTACCAACCGGAATATCTTTCAGCTCCATACAGTTTCCGACTCTCGCCTCAGCTGTCTCACCATTCATTACCTGCTGTCCGACTTTCAGTCCTGCTGGTGCAAGAATGTATGCCTTTTCACCGTCTGCATAACAGATCAGGGCAATGTTTGCCGTACGGTTCGGATCGTACTCAATGCTCTTTACTGTTGCCGGAATTCCGTCTTTATTTCTCTTAAAATCAATAATTCTATATTTTCTTCTAGAACCGCCTCCACGGTGTCTCACCGTGATCTTTCCCTGGGCATTACGTCCTGCATTTTTCTTCAGGGACACAGTCAGGGATTTCTCAGGAACAGACTTTGTGATCTCCGCAAAATCAGAACCTGTCATCTGTCTTCTAGAAGGTGTATATGGGTTAAATGTCTTAATTCCCATGAGTTACACTCCTTTCAAAAATAACTTGCTTTGTATCAACCTAATCTTTTAATCAGAGACCTTCAAAAATCTCAATGTCAGCGCTGTCTTCTGTCAGCTGCACGATTGCTTTCTTTCTCTTAGCAGTCTTGCCTGTTGTCATTCCACGTCTGCGTTTTTTACCTTCGCAGTTCATGGTATTTACCTTCTTTACTTTTGTTCCGGCAAACATTTTTTCAACGGCATCCTTGATCTGGGTTTTTGTCGCATCTGTGTGTACATAAAATGTATATTTTTTATATTCCATTCCCGCCATGGATTTCTCCGTAATAACTGGTTTGGAGATAATGTCATAATATTTCAGATCTGCCATTATGCGTACACCTCCTCAATTGCTTTCACAGCATCCTTCGTAAGAATCACATTGTCATACTTCAGAATGTCGTATACGTTGATAGAGTTAGCATATACTCCTCTTGCCGTCGGAATATTGCGGACAGAAAGTGTTACATTTTTCGCTTCCTCGTCAACTACAAACAGTGCCTTTTTCATATCAAGACCATTCAGCAGTGCCTGCATTGTCTTTGTCTTAGGAGCGTCCAGTCCCATTCCGTCAACAACGATCAGCTTGTTCTCGCTTACCTTTGTTGATAATGCGGATTTCAGAGCTATTACTTTTTCTTTCTTATTCATTTTAAATGAATAGTCTCTCGGTGTAGGAGCAAATACAACTCCGCCGCCCTTCCACTGTGGAGCACGGATCGAACCCTGTCTTGCATGTCCGGTTCCCTTCTGTCTCCACGGTTTTCTTCCTCCGCCGCGAACCTCAGAGCGAGTTTTCGCTTTCTGTGTTCCCTGACGTTTGTTAGCCAGCTGCAATACAACTGCCCTGTGAACCAAATGTTCATTTACCGGTGCGGCAAAGATCGAATCATTCAATTCCATTTTTCCGGTCTCTTTGCCTTCCATATTGTAAACAGATACGCTTGCCATCTGTGTCGTCCTCCTTTCCGAAAGTTATGCCTTTACGGATTCTTTTATAATAACGGTTGATTTCTTTGGTCCTGGCACTGCTCCCTTAACCAGAAGAAGATTGTTCTCCACATCCACTCTCACGATCTCGAGATTCTGGATGGTAACTTTTACAGCACCCATCTGACCAGGCATTTTCTTGCCTTTGAATACTTTGCTTGGATCCGATGCAGAACCATTGGAACCAGCATGTCTATGGAATTTGGAGCCGTGACCCATCGGTCCTCTGGACTGGCCATGGCGCTTGATCGCACCCTGGAATCCTTTACCTTTGCTTGTCGCTGTCACGTCGATCTTGTCACCGGCTTCAAAGATATCTGCTTTGATTTCCTGTCCTAATTCAAACTCCTCTGCATTGTCAAACTTAAACTCTGTGAGAAATCTCTTGTTCTCTACGCCTGCTTTTGCAAAGTGTCCCTTTTTCGGCTTGTTGACAAGCTTCTCGCGGATGTCGCCAAACCCTACCTGCACTGCACTGTATCCGTCTGTCTCAACATTTTTGATCTGAGTCACGAAAACCGGACCAGCCTCAAGCACAGTAACTGGTGTCAATACACCGTCTTCGTTGAAAATCTGTGTCATTCCAACTTTTGTAGCTACGATAGCTTTCTTCATTTTATTTACCTCCTAAATTTCTACAGCGGATTGCTTTCATATCCTTCTTAGAGCTTTCGCTCTTTAGGGGTTTTAAACCCTCCCGACAGCGGAAAACAATCATCCTAGATGGTTACGGGTGTTCTGAACCGGAGAACCTTCGTAAACTTTTAGGACCAGGGGACTGTGTCTCTTCCCCCCTGTAAGGTTTCTTTATAAAATAATGAACAGTATGTTCAAAATTTACTTTGAATAGCTCTACACAAGTTTGCGAATGCAAATCTTGCTATGAATCGAGTTCGCTCGATTCATTTATTTCATTTTAATATCAATCGCAACCCCAGCAGGCATCTCCAAACGGGATAATGCATCTACTGTCTTCTGTGATGGCTTAAGCACATCGATCAGTCTCTTGTGAGTTCTCTGCTCAAACTGCTCTCTGGAGTCTTTGTACTTGTGTACCGCACGAAGAATCGTGATAACCTCTTTCTTAGTAGGAAGTGGTACCGGACCGCTTACCTTTGCTCCTGTTTTCTTTACTGTCTCGATCAGCTTTGCAGCCGCGAAATCGATCAACTGATGATCGTATGCTTTTAAAATGATTCTCATTGTCTGTTGACTTGCCATAAAAAAAGCCGCCTCCTTTTCGTACTTGAATAATAATGTTAGTACGACAAGTGGTGACTGTACACTCATCCGTGTGTGTCATGCCGGTTCACACAAAATTCCGCCTTTTCAGCGGAAATCCGCCCTATTGGGCAGTTGATACACACGTTTATCTGTTCTTAGACAGAAACTATGGTTCGTACAGTGACTTGCCGTCAGGTTTACAGACTGCTGAAATATGTATTCTGCAGTCTCTTGACATTCGCTCCACGGAAAACCCATCATCATGATGGCAACCTCTCGCTTCTTCGCTATCAATGTCACAGCAATGGCTATTATACACTATATTTCCAGCAATTGCAAGCATTTTGTGCAAAAAACTTTGTACGAACCATATGCGTCGTTATATCTTTTTTGTTTTTTTATATTTTTTTCCTGATACCGTGACCGTAACGGTAATTTTCATATTCTTTTTTAATTTTGATGAAGTTTTAATAGAAAGTTTTCCCTTTTGGGTCTGTTTTGAGGAAAATGTCAGTTTTTTATAACGTTTCTTCCTATTTAATAGTGCTTTTTTATTGAGCCCAACCGTTACTTTCGATGCTTTTGGCACATTAACTGTGATTTTTTTCTTGCCTCTTGCAGCTGAGATCCTGATCTGGGACAATATATCCGTTTTTTTACTTCCTGCTTCTGGATGTAATAGTATCACGTTTCCAGAAGGAGGTACTGCATCTGATGGAGAAACTGTACTCATCGGTGCTTCTGCCGGGACAGGGGAACCAGTGGGGGCAGGTGATGTTATCTCAGAAGGAGCAGACGATGCCGAAGGAAGGTTTTCCCCCTCCGGGGGTATGGTCTCTTCCGGGAACATCGTTACCTCTGGGGGCGTGCTTGTGCCTGGCGCCACCGTCGCCTCTGGAGGATCCACCGGTCCCGGTGCAGCTGTCTTCCGAGGCGGTTCTGTCACCGCCGGCAGGGGCGGGCGGGTAGTATCCGGCGCCTCAAGCCTGCACACCGTCTCCGGCTTCAGGGCAGTGATTACTGACACCTGTTCTCCATTTATTACCTTGACTGAAACCGTTCCTGGCAGTACTTGAAGTTCCTTCCCCTGGATCCAAAGTCCATAAAGGGCGTCCTTTCCTTCCATAGTGATCCCAGGCACCGCTTCTCCTTTGGTCAATCCTTCCGCAGCGGCAGATATACGCAGCACCTCATCTGGTGTGTTAAAGTACAATATGCCCTGGTAAATAGCTGGCTGTGTATACTTTTCTGTAAAATAACAGCCTGGCGTCGCCGTTTCCCAGCGGTATGTGCTGAGATCTACAAGCTTATCCAGCCTTTCTGCTTTCGGATCCATCTCCGGATCCCAGCGGTAGATCCCCGGTTCGGACCCTCTGCTCTTCACAAAAAACCAATTTTCCCCGTCACTTGCCAATGGAGAAGAGGAATTCTCCCAGAAAAAAGCATCCCACGATGTATCTTCGCAAGGCTCACTTAATGTATTGTCCCATATGTAGGATGCGTTCCAGGCAGAGTCACTTTTCAGAAAATATTTATGTTCTGCCCTTCCAGGCATATCCTCCAATGGATCATCCCAGGTCACATCCACATGGTACCATCTTCCCGCCAGCTGGACCTGGTTCCACATATGGCCCATGGCATCGCTGGGCACTGTCCTGCATGGTATTCCCAGCCGCTTCATAAAGTACAGATATGCCAGTGCATATCCCTCACACACCGCCCGTCCCTCCACGATCAGGCTGTAGGCATCGTAGCGGCAGGGATCTGTATCTGACTGCGGATCCCTGGTGTCATATTCACACCGGGAAGCCAGATAGTCGTGGATATACAACGCTTTTTCCATGTCGCTCCACTCAGTGTTTACCCCGGAGAGGATCTGATCCGATACATCCTGGAATGAGGCTTTCATCTCTTCAATACGTGCTTTTGATACATCGGCGCCGCCAAACTGATAGGAAGGAATATAGGACAGAATATATTTCTGTTCGTCTGCCGAAACCCGGTAGCTAAACCTTTTTCCCACGTAAAACAATTCTGGTGAAGAATTGATAATATCACTAAGCAGATCTCTGAATTCATCCACTGTCAGTTCATATTTTTCCAGATCTATGTCTGGCTCTGCCACAAGCATCCCCTCATAGATCACCCTTCTGGCTTCACTGCCCTCTTCTGGCATCCCGCGCAGTGACATAGATTTTTCTGTGCCTGTCCGGGCGACAGCCAGCTGTCCATCCTGGACAAGTTTCAGCGTCCCCTTCTGCCATTCTCCTCCGGCTGTCCCCGCAGCGGATGCTGCTGCCGGCTGCAGCAGCATGCCCAGAACCAGCAGGAATGCCAGACAGCGAGAATAATATTTCTTTATCATAAATTTATTCCTTTCATTGCTGCAAAATAGATACCAGACTCGGAATCAGCTGTTTTTTACGGGAGACCAGTCCTTTAAGTATCACTCTTTCCATATCGTCATGCAGACGGAAAGAATCCCTGACAACTTCCTCAGCCTTTTCACCAAAACAGAGAAGCTCTGTACTTTCTTTTACAATATTGGTCAGCATCACAAATGCCATGTTGACGTTCAGGGATGGGAAGATCTCCTCCAGATAAGGAACAATCTTTTCTTTGATCTCCTGAAGCTCTATGCTGTTCATAGAATTGATCTGGCTCACCGTAAACCGGGTATCTCCCACTTCAAAGCGCTTGAGATCCTGTTCAAAGATGTCTTTTGGTTCCCGGGAACTGAGATCGCTTCCCGCCCCAAACATATCCACGGCAAATTCTTCAATCTCCACACCGCATATCTTTGACAATTCCCTGGCAGCATCTTTGTCTACCGCCGTACAGGTGGGAGAACGGAACATCAAGGTGTCGGAAATGATAGCTGCCATCAGAAGCCCGGCAATATTATGGGGAATCTCTATATTATTCTCCCGGTACATCTGATAGATGATGGTGGCTGTACAGCCCAGGGGCTGATTGCGGAACAGAACCGGCTCCAGCGTCTCCAGCGTACCGATGCGGTGATGATCAATGATTTCCAGAATGTGGGCATTCTCGATACCATCTACCGTCTGGGAACTCTCATTATGGTCTACCAGAATCAGCTGTTTTTTGCGAAGATTGATCAGATTCCTTCTGGAGATCATTCCCACATAATTGTCTCTGGCATCCAATACCGGGAAATCGCGGTGGCGCAGTTTTCCCATTACTTCCTTGATATCCTCTGTCTTATCGGACAGGTGAAAGGTAGTCAGATGGTTGCGTTTCATAAAATACTCGATAGGCATACTCTGGTTTATCATCCGCGCTGCTGTAAAAGTATCATATGGTGTGACAATAATGCTGCACCCTCGTTCCTCCGCCAGTTTTTGTATGGTCTGGGATACTTTCGCCTCCATGCACACCACGATGCATGCCGCCTCCATCTCAATGGCACAGAGCTGGGATTCATAGCGGTTGCCAAGGATCACCATATCCCCCTGGTGGATATAATCCTCCATCACATCGGGGTTCGCCGCCGCAATGACCACTTCCCCTTTATTGAATACCGCCTCCTGGTCCCCTACGATCATTTCTGCTTCCAACGTCTCAAGTATATTTTTATAGGAAGTATTTGCAGTGGAAAGAATACTGTTATCGTACACATCCATATACGCTGTGGCGATATCACCGATGGTAATCAGTCCGGAAAGCTTTCCCGTATCAGAGGTGATAGGCAGCGTGACTACATCCAGCTCCCGCATCATATTCCACGCCTTCTTCAAAGAAATATCCCCAGATACTCCTTTTGTCTTGCGGATCTCGATATCCCGCACCTCTGTCATGACATCTTCAATATAAAGAGGCGCCGGCGTCTGAAAAAACTTCAGCACATACTGCGTCTCCTGATTGATCTGTCCTGCCCTTCCTGCCACATAACCGCCGCCAAAGAGCGTATTCTTTAAATTCTCATAGGCGATAGCAGAACAGATAGAATCTGTGTCCGGATTTTTATGTCCAATTATAAATACTGGCACCTGTTGTCCTTCTAGCATTGAAATTCCTCACAATAGTTTTATTTGATATTATGGTTGACCTTCTGCCCCCAGCTGATACATGCAGACTGCCTGACATATGAATCTCCCCAGCACCATCCGTTGACTGGGGAGATTGATTTTTCCTTTTAATCATCACAATATTTCTTTACGATCACTTCAAACTGCTTCCTTACTTCGGTAAATGCTTTTAATAACTTAGAAGAAAAAGTACCGCTCTGTCCATTGATGATCATCTGGTACACCTTATCTGTCTTATATGCCGCTTTATAAACTCGTCTGGAACTGAGGGCATCATATACATCCACAAGGGATACGATCTACGCCGCAATGCTGATCTCTTCTCCCTTCAAGCCGTCCGGATAACCATTTCCATCGTATTTTTCATGGTGATGCCTGGCTATATCATAAGCACAGTCACAAAATGCTTTGCTGTCGATATGGATCACCTTTTCTATAATTTCCGCACCCTTCGTCGTGTGGGATTTTATGATCTCATATTCATCCTCAGTTAATTTACCAGGCTTTAATATGATATGATCCGGGACAACAATCTTTCCAATATCATGCAGGGAGGACGCCCACCCGATCACATCTATCTTTTCCTCTGTAAGCCCGTATTCTGGATACAGCTTCATCACGCTGTTCCCCAGGCAGACCGAAAACTGACGGATCCTTTTTATATGCTGTTCCGACTCCAGGTTTCTGAACTCCACGATATTGCTCAGGGAATCAATCAGAACCTCATTCGTATGCCTTTGTTTCTCTGCCATCACCTTCAGCATGGAATTTTGCTTTTTCAGCTTTTCCGTCTGATTTTTCACAGTAACCTCAAGCTTCGTTTTATACTGGAATACCTGAATCACATTATCCACCAGATGTTTCACGATCTCGGGATGAATCGGCTTTTTGATATAACTTATTATACCGTATTCATAGGCTTTTTTCTCATATTCTGCCGTTTCCTCACTGGTGATCATGATAAAAGGGATCCGGTTGGGAAACTTCCTCTCACTCAGACGCTCCAGCACCTGAAAATTGTCCCTTACTGGAATCATGAGATTTACCAGGACGAGAGCAAGCGATGAAACATGATTTCTTAGTATGTCAATTCCATCTTTTTCATTCGAGACTTCCAGAATCTTATATTCATCCTGGAACATCTCTACCAGCTTTGCACGGCTGGCTTCATCATCCTCAAGAATTAAAATTGTATCACGTGCCATATTTCTACCCATACTTTCTTTTCATATTTAGAATTTGACCATTACAACATTGTTATTTCTCAGCTTAAAAATAATTCTGCTCACATGGGAAGGCAGCATGTATTTGAACTTGTTTATCTCGATCATGCTTCCCTCATAAGCATTGCCTCTGACATAGATCGCTTTCATGTCCTGATCGGTCAGGTTGGCAAGTTTGGATACCTCAGCATCCAGATCAGCCAGTTCATGATCCTTGGCCACAATCGTAGCATTCAGTTTTTTAATAATTTCCGCTGCCTGCTCTTTATCCGGTGGCAGAGCCTGCAGGATTTTATGCCACTTTTCTTCCAACATGGATAACTCATCCAGGATCTCCTCTCTTTTTTGTGCAAATCTGGTCTGCTGCTTGTCATAGAGTTCATTTCGTCCCACTTCCAGGTATGTCTTAATATGAGAGCTGTTTCCAAGATTGTAAGTATCCACCCCGCGTACCGCACAGACCTTTCCGCCAAGAAGCATTCCCTTACTTCCGGATATGATCGCTTTTCCCATGGTATTAATGTCGCTGTTCATAATGTAATTTGCTTTCACATTGCCGCCTGCATCGATATTCGCCGATTCAAAGAAACTGCCGGAAACCTCTCCCCCTGCCTCGATAAAGCAGTCATGCTTGGAACAGCTTCCCCGTTTGATCATTACGTTGCCACCGGCGATCAGCCTGGCTGTCTCTACGTTATACTCAACGATAATGTCTCCTGTCGCCTGAATATAACCACCAGAAAAAACACTTCCGATCACATATACCGAACCATCAACCTCTAATTTTCCTGTCACCGCCGTTACATCTTCACGTACAATAACCATGTTAGAAATAATAATCCGCCCATTTACATACTCTAATTTTCCACTTAATTTGGAGACATAGGTCACTCCGTCAGAAGCAATGGTAAAGCCCACTCCTTTTAATGGCTTTTTTTCCAGGCCTTTGTTGGCATGAAGCACTTCGCCAAAAACATTCTGACCGTCCTTTCCCTTCTGGGCAGGATGATATACAGCAATTTTTTCGCCTTCCTCCACCATCTCAAAGGCTTCAATGTTCACATAATCCACCCCTCCGTCTGGCAGCGGTGCCGGGATACGGGGCAGGTCCAGCCGTACAAAAAATTCAAACCAGCCATTCTTCCCTGTTTCGGCTGGCGTTCCTTCCGCGATCAGTACTTTTTCATTCATTCTTCTTTTCTTGATCATTTCGGTAATTGCAGCAGCCTTGATCCCAACTACAATTCCTCGTTCTTCCAGCGCCCCATAAATATCTTCTTCCTTCACCATATTGCCAGGAAACCAAGGGATAAACGCAAAGGCTTTTGTACCATCGTTCTCTACAAAAATGCTGAATTCTTTTTTTGTTAAAGATTTAATATCAATCCCCAGCTTGTCATCATATTCAGGCTTCTTTGTCTTATCCTTTAAAAGCTTTTCACGTTTTTTCTTCATATCTGTTCCGGAAAAAATCAATTTTGCATAGGATGTGACATCCAGTCCTGCCTCCAGCCCCAGACGGATTTCTTTCATCTGCCAGTGGCTGAACAACGGATTTGTATACAATGACACACTTAATTTTTTCTCCAGTCCCAGACGGATCTCCCGCATTTGCATCCAGTTATATTGGGAGTTCGCATATACAGAGACATCCAGTTCCTCGTACAAACCGATCCGGATCTCATAGATCTGCTGCACATACATATCATCCGTCAGCCAGGTGTCTATAGGAAGCCCATCTTCCAATGCAAGCCGGATCTGTTCCAGCTCATCATCTACAAATCCTCTTTCCAGATATCTGGTAAGATCGTTGGAAGAATAATGGGACAGCCGGATCTGCTTCATGGTCTCATAACTATACGAAGGGTCCGCATATGCAGAAACATCTACTTTGTCTTTGATACCCATCCGGATCTGTTCCATCTGAAGCCAGTTGAGCTCCGGATTAGAATAAAGGGAAACATCCAGCCCCTCTTCCTTCCCAAGAAGAATTTCCTGATGTTGTTCTTTCATATATTCTGAATCTTCCATCATCGAAAAATTTGAATTTTTTGATGGAGCAGTTGTATACATAATTAACACCAGCCTTTCATCTTATAATGCAGTCTATATTATTATACTATTTTTTTAAATAAAAGTCTACCATTGATTGTGTAAACGGCGAATTTTTGCGACTTTCAATATTTTACATTTATAACAAATTGAAATAGCTGTAGCTTTTTTATCCAAGATTCGATATAATAAAACCAGCGATGTAAATATACCACAAATTACTGCCCGTGATGTTATTCTGAATGGGGCGGAAATGGAGGATTCCCATGAAAATACAAGACTTAAAGATGAAATTTGCAGAAATATTTGGAGAGGGAGATGAACCCTGTATTTACTTTGCACCGGGACGGGTCAATCTCATCGGAGACCACACGGATTATAATGGCGGACATGTATTTCCCTGCGCCCTGACACTGGGAACCTATGCTCTTGCCCGCAAAAGACCGGACAGCCTGCTGAAACTTTATTCACAGAATTTCAGTTCAAGAGGAGTATTTAATTCCTCACTGGATGATATTGAATACTCCAAAGAGGCGGAATGGACCAATTATCCAAAAGGAGTTATCTGGACTTTCTGCAAAAAAGGTTACCCTATCACCAGCGGTATGGATATCTTTTTCTATGGTGACATTCCTGGCGGCGCAGGCTTATCTTCCTCTGCTGCCATCGAAGTAGTGACCGGATTGGTTCTGAAGGACCTTTTTCATTTTGAAGATGTTTCCATGGAAGAAATTGCTCTCATGGGCCAGTACTCAGAAAATCATTTTAACGGCATGAATTGTGGTATCATGGATCAATTTACCTCTGCCATGGGAAAGGAAGGACATGCCATCTTTCTGGATACCAACACACTGGAATACGAACATGTTCCAGTCTGCCTGAAAAATATTTCTATTATGATTACAAACAGCAACGTAAAACATAGCCTGGTTTCCTCCGCCTACAATGACCGCCGCAAAGAATGCGAAAAGGGTCTCAATATGCTGCAGAAAATGATCGATATCAATAGTCTTGGAGACCTGAATAACGAACAATTTGAACGATATAAAATACTGATCTCAGATGAGACACTTCAAAAAAGAGTGAAGCACGCCGTTTCTGAAAACCGACGTACTGTACATGCCCTGGATGCGCTCCGGGCAGACGACATACAGGAATTCGGCAGGCTGATGAATAAGTCCCATCTTTCCCTCAGGGATGATTTTGAAGCTTCCTGCGATGAGGTAGATCTTCTTGTAAAGACAGCCTGGGAATTGCCCGGCGTGATCGGAAGCCGCATGACCGGAGGCGGATTCGGCGGCTGCACCGTAAGTCTAGTAAAAAAACGAAACCGGAATTTGTTTAAAAGCAAGCTGACCGCTGTGTACCAAGAGGCTTTTGGCCTCCAGCCGGAGTTTTATGAAGTCGAGATCGGCGGCGGCGCAGAAAAATTATCTAATCCCGCTTGACTGCTCCCCCGCGTCATGGTGTATACTAACCACATCACAAGCTCAACGGTGTATACGAATACCATCACAAATCAGAAGGGAGAATCAGATATGAAAATATTAGTGACAGGAGGTGCCGGATATATCGGCAGCCACACCTGCGTCGAACTGCTGAACAACGGATACGAGACCGTCATTGTGGACAATCTGTACAATTCCAGCAGCAAAGCTGTGGAACGCATCGAGAGGATCACACAGAAAAAAACAGTATTTTATAAGGTAGATCTCTTAGACAAACCTTCCCTGCACACTGTCTTTGCAACGGAAAAACCAGATGCTGTGATTCACTTTGCCGGACTGAAAGCCGTTGGGGAATCAGTGGAGAAACCCATACAATACTATCACAACAACCTGACTGGTACGCTTAACCTGGTGGACTGCATGAAGGACCATAATGTAAAAAATATCATTTTCAGCTCTTCTGCCACTGTTTACGGAGATCCGGCATTTGTTCCAATTACAGAGGACTGTCCGAAAGGCTCCCCCACCAACCCTTATGGCTGGACCAAATGGATGATTGAGCAGATCCTGACAGACCTTCACACCTCAGATCCGGAATGGAATGTCATTCTCCTTCGTTACTTTAACCCCATCGGGGCCCATGAAAGCGGGCTTATTGGTGAGGATCCAAAGGGAATACCGAATAATCTGGTGCCTTATGTAGCCCAGGTCGCCATCGGAAAGCGGGAATGCCTTAACGTCTTTGGGGACGATTACAATACTCATGACGGAACAGGCGTCAGAGATTATATCCACGTAATGGATCTGGCTGGCGGACATGTGAAAGGTATCAGAAAGTTTTCTGAAAAACCAGAGGTCCGGATCTACAATCTGGGAACCGGAAAGGGCTGTAGTGTTCTGGATATCCTCCATGCTTATGAAAAAGCCTGCGGTCACAGCATTCCCTACAAGATCAGACCAAGGCGTGCCGGTGACATAGATGCGTCATACTCAGAATGTGGCAAAGCAAAAAAAGAGCTGGGTTGGGAAGCAAAATACAATGTGGATGACATGTGCGCAGATTCCTGGCGCTGGCAGAGCATGAATCCGGATGGCTATGGAGAGGATTAAATCCTTTTATATAATTTAATATATAGTTCATATGCAAAGGCACCAATTTGATCCCTGTCAAATGGTGCCTTTCATGATAATACATCATTAAAAAGCTCAAGATACGTCATTGATGTTTCTTTCGGATTTTGATAAAATTATATTATTATATTATACATTTATAAGGAGGAAAATAGCTTATGCAACGAAAAATGGGATGGGTTCTAATTGCTCTGCTGCTGGCAGGAATGCAGTTATTGTGTTCCAGAAGCATTCAGGCAGGCAGCCCCGCCGTAACAGTAACTCCCAGCCAGGCGGACGGTACGGTGTCAGTCACCGTTTCGGATGCAGAATTAAAGGGAAAAGAAATTTCAGTCATTTGCTACGCACCAGGAGCATCGGGCGCCTACAATGACCTGACAGCCAACAAAGCAGCGATTGTATACATGAACCAGTATACTATCAATGGTACTTTAACCTTTCACTTTAAGGTAAAAAAGCAGCTGGTTCCTGGAATATATACCCTGGTTGTCACATCAGAGAAGGGACAGGCAGCAAACCAGTTCCGCTTTATTCCAGAGGACAAACCGGCTTCTGGGCAGACGGCTGGTTCCAACGGAAACACAACCAATCCGCCGGCTCCAGATAAATCTGTCAAAGCAAAGAAAAAGGTCCTGCCCGCACCAAAAGGCGTCAAAGCAAAACCTTCGGGACGGAAAAAAATAAAAGTTTCCTGGAAAAAGGTGAAAGGTGCCAAAGGTTATCAGATCAGCGTGGCAGCAAAGAAAAAGGGAAAATATAAAGTAAAGATGACTGTAAAGGGTGGTTCAAAGAAAACGGCAATACTGAAAAAGATGAAAAGCGGTAAGGTGTATTACATTAAGGTGAGAGCATATCAGCTTTCCGGGAAAAAGAAAACAGCTGGTAAATACTCCAAGATCGTAAAAGTAAAAGTCCGCTGACAGATCATTTAATCGGAATGGAGGATCCTATGAAACGTATAACAAAACTTATTTTAGGAGGGGCAGTTCTGGGGGCTTTTTCTCTGGTGACCGCCTCTATGGTGCCATTGATGGGCGCCCGCGCAGAAGCGCCCGACTGGAAATACGGCCTGGGTGACGCACTGGGTTTTAACGAAAGTACATATGCAACTATTGAAAAAAGCACCAAAAAAGATTCCTGGCGGGAAGGCTCTGTCACCGCCAATGGTGAGATCGCATTTATCGAAAGCTGTGACCCCGATGAAGATGTGTTTATTTTTAATAATACCAAAATCGTCACGGACGGAACAGACATCTACGAGACGCCGGATATCAGCGATATTCTTGACAGTCAGAGAAAAGGTGCTGTCACCCGTTCCAGCGCAAACGATTTCCCCTGGACCAACGCGGTAAATAAATACGCTTCCAGCGTGTTTGGAGCTTCCTGGGGAACCACCTGGTCCCGCCCCTATCAGCCGGCGAGCCAGTACCGTATCAAAAACAACAGCTTTACAGAAGCAAACAAAGACAACTATAACCGCTACACCAATTATGAGACCGGTGAAGTCGGTGCCCAGTGGAAGGATTCAGACGGAAACGAATGGAACCGCCGTTCCTTTGCTTCCCGCAGCGACGATGTTATCGTCACCTATATCGAGGCGCCGGACAATCAGGATCTGGATATCACGCTGAGCATAGACCATATGGTAGAAATGAGGAACCAGGGTTCGGTAAACCCAAGGCCGGACTCGGATTATATCGTCACCCAGGATGATAACGGCTACACCATGGGGATGGTGGGCAAATACCCGGACCAATACCGGAAGGGCTCTAAAAACCGCACAAAGACGCTGTTTTCCAACGGCGGCTGGGGTTCTGCCACAAGGATTGTTACAGATGGAACTATTGACTATCAAGCAGATAAGCGCACAATTACCAACATAAACGGATTTGGTTCCGGCACAATCTCCAATGCCAACGATCCAAAGATCACTATCACAGGCACAAGATCCGTTATGCTGATCACAAAGGTAGACCGCCAGGATGACGGCTGCAATACGGTACAGGATGTGAAAGAACAGCTCTATGACCGCCTTGTCAGCGAGATCGATGCTGTCACATCAAAATATGATGTAAAAAGCACAGGGGAATCCTATAAAAAATTATTGGATCCCCATGTAAAGATCCATGGCGGAATGTTTGACAACGTCCGCATCAATCTCTGCCAGACCGAAGCCGAGAAAGCCGACCGCAAACTGACAAATACCGAACTGATCAACAAGCAAAATGCCAATAAGTCAGAGATCAACAAGGCATTTCTGGAAAGGATCTACAACAATGGCCGCTTTGGGCTGATCTGCGCCAGCGGTTACCATACAACCCGGCTAGGCGCCATCTGGACAGGAGCCTGGAAGCCGGACTGGAGCGGCGACTTTACGCTGGATGCCAACACAAACCTCCAGGTCTCCGGCATGAATACAGGAAATATGGCGGGCGCCGGCGAGGGGTACATCAATTTCATCGTCCGCATGGTGGCAGACTGGGAGACGGATGCACAAAACGTCTATGGAATGACTGACGCCATCAAAGCACCTCCCCGTGTAGACGGAACCGGTCAGGCAGGAAGCTACCACTTTATCGACGGGTATCCTCATCTCTATGTAAATGGTATTACGGACTGGCTTATTATCCCGATCTTTGAATACTGGCAGTGTTATGGAGACCAGGAGATCCCCCTGGGCAAAGATATCGACCTGGAGAGGAATCAGCACGTACTGGACTGGTCCGACGAAGACGTGGAAAGGATCCGCAGCACCGGCAGGATGAAACTGGTGGAGGACATCCTCTATCCTATGCTTGACAAGACGATGAACTTCTGGCTCCAGTATGTGGATGAGCGCTATTATACGGACGGAAGCGGAAATATTCATCTCGATGACGGAACCACATTGTCTGATGCCATCGCCGCTGGCGACACAGCTGCAAAATACCTCTACTCACCAGGATATTCCCCGGAAAACTCACCAGAGGGAGCCGCTGACAATTCGATCTATGCCCTGACCTACAATACGACCATGGATATATCTGCTACACATGATACTTTATTTATGGCAAGAGCGATTCTGGATGTGGTGAAACCTTCGGATGCGGCAGACAAGTTAATGAAATGGAATACTCTTGAGAGCAGAATTCCAGAATATTTATACGCCGATACAGGAGAACTGAAAGAATGGGCAACAGAAAACCTCGGTGAAAAACACCGTCACAGACACGTCAGCCATGCCTATCCAGCCTGGCCCGGCTACGAGTCCCAGACAGACGAAAACCTTCGTGCTGGTATTTTAAAGGCCATGGCTTTCCGTTCTGAGGCATACGGTGGAAAAGAGGCTTCTGAATCCCATGGACCTACCCATAAGGCGCTGGTTGCCGCACGTCTGAAAGATTCAGAAAGCCTGGATTCTGTACTGCGGTATCTGATGACAAGCAATTATCAGTACAGTTCCATGATGACCTCCCACAATGACAACCACAGTTCTACTTATTGTACCGATTCCGCTTTTGGAATCATGGGAGCAGTCAACGAATCCCTGCTCTACTCAAACACCGGGGAAATAGAAGTCCTTCCCGCATTGTTAGATTCCATGAAAAGCGGAAATATCACCGGTTTGAGAGCAAGGTGTAATGCAGAAGTAAACAGCATTTCCTGGGACATTGCCGCCAAAACGGTTTCTGTCACCCTGACATCCGGTCAGGATCATAACCAGATTGCCCTTTCCTGCGGTCCTGCCTGGAATGAGGCAAAGATCAATGGAGTAAAACAGGTGACTCGGTATACTCCCCAGGATAAAGCGTATATTTTACTGGATGTAAATAAAAATGAGTCTGTAACTGCAGAATTTACACTGGGCGATCAGATCCAAATCTCTACCTCAGCCAATACGGATCAAAGAGTTTATGCCGGCGACAGCCTGGAATTTACAGCAGACTACACTTCCCTTTCTGGAGAGGAAGGCACTGTATCCTGGCATGTAACAGATGCAACAAATAACCAGAAGCTGGAGGATGCCAGCATTTCCACAGAGGGAAAATTCACGGTGCCGGAAAGTGCAAAGGGCAGGATGCTGAAAATATATGCTTCATCATCTGACGGAACTGTTTTGTCTAATGAGATCATCCTCCATGTTTCAGCGAACTCTGCCGGGTCATCAGATACAGAGGAAGCATTTATGGCATATGCCGCTTTGGAAAAGAGCCACATTGGGCTTTATCTGTCAAACAATGCCCAAAACAAGAAGATCCGGGCAGTCTGGACAGCTTATGATTCCTCTGGCGCCATGATAGATCTGTCAGAGCAGATCATCGAACTTGGCACTAACGAGTACAAAAAGCTTTCCATGCCAGTGCAGTGGAATAGCGAAATACACCAATCCTCTGTCTTCCTGTGGGATGCCGACAGCTTAGTGCCATACATGCCACAGATACCTATTTCAGTGGGCTAATCCATCACATCAGACAAAAAAATACATAATATAAGTATAAAAGACAAAACAGAGGACTAACATGTACGACTGTAAGTATATTGGAAAAATCCTTCAACAGGCATCTCCTCAGGCAACAGCCAGCATCACAGGCTCCAAAAAGGCAAAAAATCTGAGAGGGAGAGTTGCCTTTTATGATATCGGAAATGCTGTTCTGATTTCCACCTCCCTTTCCGGGATCCCATACCGCAACGGCTACTGCCAGTATCCGGTTCTGGGGCTGCATATCCATGAAGGCCGCTCCTGCAGCGGCAACAAAGAGGACCCCTTTGCAGATGCCGGCAGCCATTATAATCCTCACAACTGCCCGCACCCAAACCATGCCGGCGATCTGCCTCCGGTCTTTGTAAATGAGGGTATGGCATGGAGCGCTGTCATTCTCACCAAGTTCACCATAAAAGAGATACTTGGAAGAGTGGTCATCCTCCATTCCATGGCAGATGATTTTCACAGCCAGCCTTCTGGAAATTCCGGAGAGAAGATCGCTTGTGGCATCATCCGCAGAAACTCTCCCAAAGTACTGGACTAACAAACCAGGCGGCGCAGGTTTGAATCTTTCTCAAACCCGCGCCGCCTGGTTTTATTATTGTATCAATTTAAAATATAATATTCCCTCCCCCTACCTGACCGAGGGCAAAAAATTCTGCTGCAGGACATGGTCCCACATATCGTTTTCCTTTCTCTAAGAATTCCGTGTACGCCTCCCTGTGCAAAGCCCGTTTCTCATAATAAATCTCCATTTTTTTCTTTTTTAAAAGGATCTTCTTCATTTGATCTTTGCGCTCCTTACGGCGCTCTCTGGCTCTCCGTATACTGAATTCCAGCTGCGGCCCTGCATTGCTTTTTTCCTTTAATACCTCATAGTGTATGTTCTCCAAAACCATTTTCCCGCAATCCGGTTCACTTTTCATCTCCTCAAGATCCTTTTTTGCTGCTAACGCTTTGATCTGAGCTTTAAATCCATCGGGCTTTTCCAAATCTTTTTCACTTACTATCTCTTTTTTTCTAATCTCAAGGCTTCTATTGCGTGCCATATATTCAGCCATTATCGAATTCTGCATATTGCTCCTCCCTCTTTCCAATATTATATATATCGGAGACAGTTAAAAAAGATTTAGTAAAAAAATCCGGATTTCTTCCTGACTTCAATCTCTCCCATTAACCGTCCTATCTCATCCGCCTCTGCCAGATGCTCCGAAAATGCGCTGGCGCTTCCTGCTGCCACCGCCATCCGGAAAGCATAGCAAAGCTCCCTGCTCTCCTGCCATCCCGCAAGAAAACCAGCCACCATGGAATCCCCGGCGCCCACGCCATTTACAAGCGTTCCCTCTGGCGCCGGCGACTCAAAAATCTCTCCGTCCTCTGACAAAAGAACAGCTCCATCTCCTGCCAGGGATACCAGAACATTTCTGGCTCCTCTGCGCTGCAGTTTCCCGGCACACTCTAAAATGTCTTTTCTGTCAGCCAGCTTTCTGCCAAAGATCTGCCCCAGCTCATCCCGGTTTGGCTTGATCAAAAAAGGATGTGCCCCCAGGACGCCCACCAATGCGGTCCCCGAGGCATCCACCACCACATCAATATTCTTTTCCGCCAGCATATCCATGATCTCCCTGTAGATATCACCGGAAAGGGAAACGGGGATACTGCCTGCCAGAACCAGTGTATCCCCTGCTAAAAGTCTGTTTAGTTTCTCTAAAAGCTGCTCCCACTCCCTGGCACTGACCCCAGGTCCCATGCCATTTATCTCTGTACCCTCGTAATTCTTTAACTTGACATTGATCCGGCTGCTGCCATTGGCCAGACTAATAAAATCAGCAGAACAATGCATAACTTCAAGCTGGCGCTGAATCTCTTCTCCCACAAACCCCGCCCGAAATCCCAATGCGGTATTTTCTATTCCTAGATGGTTCAGTACCACGGAAACATTGATCCCCTTTCCACCCGGCAGCATCTGCTCCTCCTGGGTACGGTTCGTCGCCCCCATGGCAAAATCAGGGACAGTAACAATGTAATCCAGAGACGGGTTTAGGGTAACGGTATAGATCATAAGAGCCTCCTAAATGGTTTTTAAAATTGGATCCTTTCTCCATCTTCGTTCTGCAGATACGCTTCTACTCTTGGCCGGATCCTTATAAACGCCTGGGCCACGACAGGATCAAAATGACTGCCGCTGGATTCCTCTATGATACTATATGCCTTCTCCAGAGACATGGCCTTTTTATAGCATCGCTTGGAGACCAGGGCATCAAACACATCCGCTACCGCCATGATCCGTGCACAAAGCGGGATCTCTTCTCCTCTGAGTCCATCCGGGTAACCTGAACCATCCCATTTTTCATGATGGTATCTCGCTACCTGATGGGCCATATCCAGATAATCCCTGTCATCGATGGCACCCATTGTAACATCTATGATCTTCCCTCCCTCAGAGGCATGCATTTTCATCCGCTCAAACTCCTCATCCGTCAGTTTTCCTGGTTTCTGAAGTATGGTATCTGATATCTTGATCTTTCCTATGTCGTGAAGCGGTGCCGCTTTCCACAGATTTTCCATATAGACTGCGTTGATCACTTCTTTATAAGCCACTTCCTTGGATAGCTCCTCAGCGATCATTTCGGCATAGGCGCTGGTCCGTTTCACATGTTCTCCGGTCTCTCCGTCCCGGCTCTCTATAAGATTCGCCATGCCCACAATGGTCTTGTACTGCATATCCATAATCCGCTGATTGTTTTCATAACTCTCCATGAGCTGGCGGTTAACAATCTTTCTGCCACTCCGGTATACAATAATAAGGCAGTTCAAAAGTACAATCACAATAACACCGATCGCCCCATTACGCCAGACTTTGATCTGAGCCAGTTCTTCTTCCATATCCCCCTTTGCTGCATCAACTACCTTCTTCGTGCGCTCATAATACTCGTTAAAAGCATCGTTTGCTTTCTCCAAATGCTCTTCCATCACCGTACAAACATAATATTCCGCTGATTTATAAGCGCCATCACGGCTAAACTTCAGAGCGATATCGATCTGGGTATCAAACCCGTTATAACCATTCGTAACCTGACGGAACAGATCTTTCTCCTCTACATTGGTCAGCCGGGATTCAAACCCACGGAACAGCTCCCGGATCTCTTTGTCAAGCTCCTCTACCTGCTTTTCATAGGTCTCATTCCTGCTATCATCCGTATTTACCACATGGCTTGCCACCTGCGCCTGGATACGGTACATGCGCTGATTGATCTCCGATAAGATCCTGCGGTTTTCAATATAACCGTCTATCAGGTTGTTGTATCTGTTGGTAATATCCTCCATATCCATTAAAACGACAAAAAAGCACCCAAAACTTATGATCGCCGCAATTATGACGGCAAAAAAGATACGCTTTGTAATCCCCCTCACTCTACACGCACCTCCTCACTTCCCTGGTACACCATTTGCTGCAATGAATATTGTTGTATCAGCCTTCTTTAGGCGGAGCCTCTGTCGCCTCCACTAGATCATCCAGAACGTCTTGAAGTTTCAAATTATCTTTATTTCCTGAAACCATGATCATACCAAATGCCGTGGCAGCATCCCAGAAATTCCCCCCTACATTTTGAACGATACTAAATTGTCTCTGATCCAGCAGCGCCTTTAATGCCGGAGACTTCTGCACACTTTCCGACTGTGCTGCTTTGATATTTGCCGGACCTTCACCTGTCTTTTCATAAAAGCGTTTCTGATTCTGCTCATTGGTCAGCCAGATCGCCAGCTTCTGTGCCCACTCCGGATGTTCCGTCGTGGCATTTACACCCATAAGCTTATAACCGGAAAAACTAGCCATCTGTACCTGCTCTCCCAGAAGAGTATAGGTGGGCAGTTTTGCTGCTGCATAATGGTCTCCATAAGTTTTGCTCACCACATCCACATTCCATGTTCCGCTTACTCCGGCAATGATCTCTCCTTTTTCTACTCCTTCTCTGAACTCGTCGTTATTGCCACTGAAAAAAGCCTTACTGGAGGAGATCCGAAGCATCGCCTCTGCTACATCTGTTCCCGCGTACTTCCCGCTTTTCTGATTCCAGTTGCACTGATTGGTAACCCTGTCAGAATTCAGTTTCAGCTCAAATCCTGCACCGCCAAAGAAGGAATAAATATACCAGCCGCTGGACCAGTCCATATATACTTTCTTTCCAGCATTCTCCGCTACTTTCAGGACCTGGTCAAAACTCTTTATATCCTTTTCATTAAAATACTCACTATTATAATATAAAAAATACCCGTTGGAAGCAGTCTTCGGACACGCATAAAGCTGCCCTTCACACATGGCACTCTGAACCGCCGGAGAATCCTCGCCGCCGCTCTCAGTAATCACCTTATCGGTTCCAAAGGTGATAGGCAGAAGTGATTTATGGGAAACCAGCTCATAGAGCTGATCATCCACAAAGGAAAAAACATCCGCACTTCCCTCTACATTTTTTAAATAATCACCTTTAAAATCATTTTCATCTTCTACTCCAATATGTATATCGATCTCTGCCTGGTCTTTATAGTTCTCACAGAACTCATCTGACATTACCCTCAATAATTCCTGGTTTCCCTCCGGTCCCCACAATTTTAAAGAAACCTTTTCTTTCGGTTCTCCCTTTTGACAAGAACATAGCAGTCCACATGCGGCAACTATGCACAGTACATACCTTACCCCTCTTAGCATGTCATTTCCCCCTTTAGTATTTTATCCATATAGATCAATAATCTCTCTATGGAACAGGCTTCGACAGACAAACCAGACTGCGTCGTCGAACTAGATCTCCTATTCTATTATACTACAATATACCGCTTAAAAGCAACATAATATGTCAATGTTTCTTAAAAATCCAGTGTTTTTATGGGACATATTTATAATAACCACGAAACCAATGCACCAAATAAAAAAGAACTTCATATCCAGCCGCTGCAAACGAAACCGTTACACCAGCAGCAAAAGATCATGAAGCCCTGTTTTGATTTTGTATGGTCTGGATCGGGTCGTTATTCTGCCTTTTCCACCTCTACGATCGCTTCCTTTTTCATCGGAATACGGCAGTTTTTGTTGCTTCCAAACTCAACGATCACCACATCGTCTGTCATGTCGATGACAACACCATAGAAGCCGCTGGTGGTTAGAATACTGTCACCAACTGCCACAGCAGATACCATCGCTTCGTGTTCCTTTTCCTTTTTTCTCTGCGGACGGATCATCAAGAAATAAAATACTGCGATGATAACCACCCATGCAAAAAGCATGTAATACGTCTCCATTTTCGTACCTCCTGAATACTGTTCAGATTTAATATCCTTCGGAACTCATTAAATCTATCTTTTTCTTCTTATATTCTGCAAAACGGTTATTCTCGATCGCTTCGCGAATCTCATTCATCATTGTATTATAAAAATACAGATTATGCAAGACTAATAATCGAAGTCCCAGCATTTCTTTTGCTTTCAGCAGGTGCCGGATATAACTTCTGGAATAATGGCGGCACGCAGGACACTGGCAGCCCTCTTCCACAGGGCGTTCATCCAGTTCAAACCGTTTATTCATCAGATTCATTTTCCCCAGATTGGTATAGGCATGGCCGTGCCGTCCATTTCTTGCAGGGTAGACACAGTCAAAGAAATCCACGCCTCTCTCCACTCCCTCCAGTATATTTTCCGGCGTCCCCACTCCCATCAGATACACTGGCTTGTCCTGGGGAAGCGCAGGCACCACCTCGTCCAATATGCGGTACATCTCCTCATGGCTTTCCCCCACTGCCAGACCTCCCACTGCATAGCCGTCCAGATCCATTTCTCTGATCTGCTGGGCATGGCGGATACGGATATCCTCAAAGGTGCCTCCCTGATTGATACCAAAGAGCAGCTGCTCTTTGTTCAGCGTGTCCTCTCTGGCATTCAGCCTCTCCATCTCTTTTTTGCAACGCTGAAGCCACCTGGAAGTCCTCGCCACAGAAGCCTCCATGTAATCTCTGGTGGCAGGGTGGGGCGGGCATTCATCAAATGCCATAGCAATGGTGGAAGCAAGATTGGACTGGATCTGCATACTTTCTTCTGGTCCCATAAAAATCTTTCTTCCATCAATATGGGAATTAAAATAAACCCCCTCTTCTTTGATCCTCCGCAGCCCCGCCAGGGAAAATACCTGAAAGCCGCCGGAGTCCGTAAGGATCGGACGGTCCCAGTTCATAAACCGGTGAAGTCCTCCCATTTTCCTCACCACGTCATCCCCAGGTCTCACGTGAAGATGATAGGTATTGGACAGCTCCACCTGGGTACCGATCTCTTTTAGATCCACCGTGGATACTGCCCCTTTGATAGCAGCCGCTGTCCCCACATTCATAAATACCGGCGTCAGGATATCGCCGTGGGGAGTTTTCATCACTCCACTGCGCGCTTTCCCCTCCTGAGCCTTTACTGTAAATTTTTTCATTTGTCTCTCTTTCCTCCCAAAAGTTTCGCAAACCGTATATACAACCAGAGCATAATGGGGATCAGGATCGATGCCCCCAGACATGCTTTGAACAATCCCCCGGAAGTGGGCGACGTAGTCAGCGCCGCGATCAGCGTAGCAATGTAGAGCAGCACCAGAAGTACCACGCCTGCGATGGCAAAGATACGGACTCCTTTGGGATAGGAGCTGACCGGTGTTTTCGGTTCATTTTTCTTTTCATTCATTTCCCAGTGCTTCCTTTCCGCATTTTATATTCATTAAATGTTGTTTTAACTTCTTTTCGTACCCCTGGTCAGACAGCGTATAAAACCTCACATCCTTCACCGCATCCGGCAGATACTGCTGATCTACATAATGGTTCTCGTAGCTGTGGGCATATTTGTAGCCGATCCCATGTCCCAGTTTTGCCGCCCCCTTGTAATGGGAATCCTGAAGATAGGAGGGGATGCGGTAATTGGGATGGGATGCCACATATTCCATCGCGGCATCGATGGCCATGATGGCTGAATTACTTTTCGGGGCACATGCCACATAAGCTGCCGCCTGGGCAAGTACGATCCGCGCCTCTGGCATTCCCAGACGCTCCACCGCCTGGGCTGCCTGTGTCGCCACTACCAGCGCCTGGGGATCCGCATTGGATACATCTTCGGAAGCACAGATCATGATCCTCCGGGCAATAAAACGGATATCCTCGCCGGCATAGAGCATCCGCGCCAGATAGTACACCGCCGCATCTGGATCCGATCCCCTCATACTCTTGATAAATGCCGAGATGGTATCGTAGTGGTTATCTCCCGTCTTGTCGTACCGCAGCGTCCGCTTCTGAATGCACTCTTCTGCCACCTCCGGCGTAATATGGATCTTTCCGTCTTTGCCTCGTTCCGTAGTCAGTACGCCAAGCTCAATGGCATTCAGCGCAGTTCTGGCATCACCTCCGCTGATATCGGCGAGAAAATCCAACGCTGCCTCGTCAATCTCTGCCTGATAACTCCCAAGACCCCGTTCTTTATCTTCCAGCGCCCGGCAGATCAGATCCCGTATATTTTCCTCCGACAATGGGTGAAGTTCGAAAATGATGGAGCGGGAGATCAGCGCCCCATTGACCTCAAAATAAGGATTCTCCGTCGTAGCACCGATCAAGACCACCGTTCCGTCCTCCACAAAGGGAAGCAGATAGTCCTGCTGCCCTTTATTAAACCGATGGATCTCATCGATAAACAAAATGGTTTTTCTTGCATACATTCCGGCATTTTCTGTTGCTTTGCGTATAACCTCTTCCATGTCTTTTTTTCCAGCAGAAGTGGCGTTGATCTGAAGGAATTCAGCCTTAGTGGTCCCCGCGATCACTTTTGCCAGCGTGGTCTTTCCGGTCCCCGGCGGTCCGAACAAAAGGATAGAACTTAGTTTATCCGCCTGGATCGCGCGGTAAAGCAGCTTGTCCTTCCCTATGATATGCTCCTGTCCAACCACTTCATCCAGCGTCCTTGGACGGAGCCTGGAGGCAAGGGGAGACTCTTTTTCTTTGTTTTTTTCATTCATGTATTCCAGTAGATCCACGTCTCTTCCTCCCTGTCTATCCCCGTTCTTCCTCCGGTCTTTTCCGTCACTTCCCGCTCCAGCTGATCTGCCTTCTGGGCGGGAACCAGATAGGTAATCTCCACCTTTTCCCCATATACTGCATCTTTTTCTGGAATCTCAAGTCCCGCCGCGATATGCTGGATCTTTCCCAGTCCGTTATAATCTGTCACAAAATGCACAAGGCAGCCACGGATCTTTTCCTGGATCACACAGTTTTCCAGTCCTGCTTTCGCCGCCGCCGAATACGCCCTTACCAGTCCGCCAGTGCCCAGCAGGGTTCCCCCGAAATAACGGGTCACCACCACAAGGACATTGTGCAGCCCCTGTCCTGTCAGAACGTCCATCATAGGCCTCCCAGCAGTTCCCGAGGGTTCCCCATCATCACTGCATCGTTCCGTCTCATTCTTTTCCCCCACCACATAGGCAAAGCAATTATGTCTCGCATCGTAATATTTTTTCCGCACCTGAGAAAGATAGGCCAGCGCCTCCTCCTCTGTCTGTATGGGAAAAACACTGGCGATAAAACGGGATTTTTTCTCTACCACCTCGCCAGTGCCCCCTTCGGTCACAATTTTCAGGGATCCTTCCATGTCGCACCTGTCCTTTCCCCATCAAAAGATCATAATGCCAGGGGCAGAATATCTCTTAACCCCAGCAACATATCACTAGTTTACTAATTTTTCTTTTCCTTTGCAAGAGTTTTTGGTATACTATCCATAGAACATGCAATAATTCCAGTCTGATACTATGGCTGGATCGCTATAGAAAGGTTTGATCATCTTATGAATTTTAGCAGAAAAAGCGTGCTGGCGAAAGCAAAATCTCTCAAATCGCCCGCCACTCACCGCATACACAAGCTAAAAGTACTGGCTGCCAGACTGGTTCTGATCTTCTTAGTAATCTGCACCGTTACAGGGATCAGCGGGCTTGCCGGAATCATCAATGGGCTGATGGAGACAGCTCCCAGTATCGAATCCATCAATGTAGTGCCGGAGGGATATGCTACCACGATCCTGAATTCCAAAGGCAAAGTTGTCCAGACTCTGGTGGGCAGAGAAGCAAACCGGGAATATGCCACCCTGGACCAGATTCCTGTTCATCTGCAGAATGCTTTTGTGGCCATCGAGGACGAGCGCTTCTGGACCCACGACGGCATTGATTTAAGAGGTATCTTTCGTGCCATCTACAGCGCTCTGACAAATGGCGGTGAATTCCGCCAGGGCGCCAGCACTCTCACCCAGCAGCTCTTGAAAAACCAGGTTTTTGGAGGCGGAGAAGAGCACACACTGGTGCAGAAGATCGAGCGAAAAATTCAGGAGCAGTATCTGGCCATACAGCTGGAGAATAAACTGACAAAAAACCAGATTCTGGAGTATTACCTGAACACGATCAACCTTGGCCAGAACACCCTTGGGGTGCAGGCGGCTTCAAAACGGTATTTTAATAAAGATGTTTCAGAATTGACCATCTCTGAATCCGCGGTTCTGGCTGGCATCACCCAGAATCCTTCCGGTTACAATCCTATCACCCATCCTAAAAAAAATGCGAAGAAGCGTGCTACAGTTCTTTCCTATATGAAGGAACAGGGACGAATAACTTCCGCAGAATACGATAAAGCCATGGCCGATAAGGTATATGCCCGGATCAAATCCGTGAATAAGGAGACCATTGCTCTCTCTGGTCCCACATCTTATTTTACTGATTCCCTGATCGACCAGGTGATCGCCGACATGAAAGAAGAGCTGGGATATACCGAAACCCAGGCCTACAATGCCCTCTACCGGGGTGGGCTGACGATCTATTCCACTCAGGATTCTTCCATGCAGAAGATCTGTGACAAATCGATCAACAACAATGCCTATTATCCAGAGGATTCCACCTATCAGCTGAATTATCAGCTCACAGTGACGGACTCCAAGGGTAAGGCCCGCAATTATAATGCCGGTACGATGAAAAACTGGTTTGCCAAAGAGAAAAAGAAGGACATCAGCCTATATTATAAAGACAAAAAGGGCGGTAAAAAGTATATCGAAACCTATAAAAAGGCAATGAGCAAAGGAAAAAATGTAGAGGGAGAAAAGATCGAATATGTGATACAGCCACAGGCTTCTTTTGTGGTCATGGACCAGCACACCGGACAGGTCAAAGCCATCACCGGGGGCAGGGGGAAAAAGACCGCCAGCCGTACACTAAACCGCGCCACTTTATCCCTGCGCCAGCCCGGTTCCACCTTTAAAGTTCTTTCTACCTACCTGCCGGCACTGGACACTTCCGGAATGAACCTTGCTACTGTCCAGATAGACGAGCCTTACTACTATCCAGGCACCAAACGGCTTGTAAAAAACTGGTATCCTGGATACCGCGGTCCCAGTACGATCCGTAAGGCAATCGCAAATTCTATGAATGTAATTGCGGTTAAGACACTGGAGCAGGTCACACCAAAGATCGGCTATGATTATTTATTAAATTTAGGATTTACTTCTCTTGTGGACAGCTATACCGACCCTTCCGGGAAAATTTTTACTGACATTTCACTTCCCATGGCGCTGGGTGGCCTGACCAAAGGAGTGTCTAATCTGGAATTAACTTCTGCCTTTGCCAGTATCGCCAACAATGGTGTTTACAACAAACCAACTTTCTATACGAAAGTTATCGACCATAACGGAAACGTCCTGTTGTCCAATCTGCCTAAAAAAGAAAAAACGACTTCCGAAGAAAAGACAACTACCATCATTACAACACCTACCAGCAAACAGGTCATGAAAGATTCCACCGCGTGGCTCCTGACGGATGCCATGAAAGATGTTATCAACGCCGGCACTGGAACGGCACTGAGATTTTCAGAAATTGATATGCCGCTGGCAGGAAAGACTGGTACCACCACCGACAACAAGGATCTCTGGTTTGTGGGGTACACACCTTACCTGACCGCCGGCGTCTGGGGCGGCTTTGACGCCAGTGAGAAACAAAATAACACCACATATCATAAGACGATCTGGAAAGCAATCATGGAAAAAATAAATAAACGTTATGAAAAAACAGACTTTGAGAAACCGGATTCGGTGGTTTCCGCCTATGTGTGCCTCCAGTGCGGAAAGCTGGTGACAGACGGAACCCACACTTCCACCAGGATAAAAGAATATTTTGCCAAAGGCAGCATACCGTCAGAGACCTGCACTGGTCACTGATACAATAAGTTATTCAGCTTGGCGGATTCAAGCCAGCGCTGCCAGGCTGGTATTTATTGTACCAGTGGCACATACCGTTTTACCGCATCCTGCCAGGAAGGGAGCTTGTTAAATCCATTTTTAACAAGCTCTTCTTTACTCATACGGCTGTTTTTCGGACGTTTCGCCTTCGCAGGAAATTCTTCGCTTGTCACTGGCGTCACTTCTACTTCATTCATCCCTGCTGCCGCAAAGATCTCTTTGGCAAATTCATACCAGCTGCAGATTCCCTCATTGGACGCATGATATTCTCCGTATTTCTCCGTTTCGATCATATCTACTAAAAGCACTGCCAGATCATAGGTATAGGTGGGAGAACCGATCTGGTCGTCCACCACCCGGACAGCGCCATTTTCCCTGCCGAGCCGAAGCATTGTCTTGATAAAATTATTGCCATTGACACCAAACACCCAGGAGATCCGCACGATAAAATATTTATCCATTCTTGATTTTATTTCCTGCTCTCCCTCGAATTTCGTTAATCCGTAGACGTTGAGGGGATCTGGCTCATCCCCTGGCTCCCAAGGTCTCTCCCCCTCCCCGGAAAAGATATAATCTGTACTAAGATATAAAAGCTTACAATCCAGCCCGGCACATACCTCCGCTACATTTCTCGTCCCCTCAGCGTTCACCCGCCGGCACAGCTCTACCTCTTCCTCAGCCCGGTCTACTGCTGTATAGGCGCTGCAGTGAATGACCGCTTCCGGCGCTGTCTGTGTCATGACTCTTTTGACGCATTCGGCATCCGTGATATCCATTTCTTCAATATCCACTCCCACTGCCTCATGTCCCCGTTTTTTCAGCTCACCCATTACATCATGCCCCAGCTGTCCATTGATCCCCGTTACTAATACCTTCATTTTGTCAGATCCTTTCCATACATTTTATCAAAATAACTGGCATACTCGCCGCTGATAATGTTCTCCCACCACTCCCTGTTATCCAGATACCACTGGATGGTCTGCCTGATCCCTGTCTCAAAAGTGTACTTTGGCTTCCAGCCCAATTCAGTCTCCAGCTTTGTTGGATCGATGGCATAGCGCAGGTCGTGCCCTGGCCGGTCTGTCACGAATTCAATCAGGCTCTCCGGCTTTTCCAGCGCTTTCAATATCGTTTTTACCACTTCGAGATTGGTCTTTTCATTGTGGCCTCCCACATTGTACACCTCGCCGGCTCTGCCCTTATGAATAATGAGATCAATGGCTTCACAGTGGTCCGATACATGCAGCCAGTCCCTCACATTTTCACCTTTTCCATAGACAGGAAGTTTTTCATCCGCCAGAGCCCGGGATATAATAAGGGGAATGAGTTTTTCCGGAAAATGGTAGGGTCCATAGTTGTTGGAGCATCGGGAGATGGTCACCGGCAGCCCATAAGTACGGTAATAAGCAAGAACAAAAAGATCTGCACTGGCCTTACTGGAAGAATAGGGGCTGGAGGTATGCAGCGGCGTATCCTCGCGGAAAAACAGATCCGGGCGGTCGAGCGGCAGATCCCCGTAAACCTCATCTGTGGAAACCTGATGATAACGCTTTACCCCGAACTCATTGGATGCGTCTAAAAGCACCTGGGTTCCCATGACATTCGTCTGCACAAAAATGCCTGGATCGGTGATGGAGCGGTCTACATGGCTTTCCGCCGCAAAATTTACGATGATGTCCGGTCTCTCCTTTTCAAACAGATCCATGATAAAGCTCCGGTCCGCGATATCCCCCCGGACAAATTTATAATTTGGCTTATCTTCTACCGGTTTCAATGTTTCCAGATTGCCGGCATAGGTCAGCAGATCGAGATTGATCACCGTATGCTCTGGATACTTATTTACCATATGGTGCACAAAATTGCCACCTATAAATCCGGCTCCGCCTGTTACTAATATTTTCATCTTAATCCTCCATTCTAAAGCGACAAACGCTTATTATTCCTTTTCTATGAAACCCGCGACAAACAGCCCTGCCTGTTTTGTGATGCGGATATAGCCCTTCTTTTTTAGCTTTCCCCTTAGGAACGCCTTAAATTCATCGTATTCCGGAACCAGGTATTCTCTCTGGTTTCCATGGCATGACATGATGTAATCCGTCAGCAGATCGATATCTGTCACACGGAGTTCATCGGGATATTCTCTCTTCTCCACCCGGTCAAAATATTGGGACAGCAGTGCCTCTCCGTTTTCAAGACCAAAATTTTCATAGAGCCTGACTGCTGAAAGACGGATCCTGGGATTAAATTCTTTTACCAGCTCCTCCACTTCCTGCATATGCCTCTCCCCATAGGTGGCACAGATAAAGGTTCCCCCCCGGCGCAGAGCTCTGGCGATGCCAGTGACAGCCTTCTTTATATCCCTGAGATAGAACAAAAGGAAATTCGCCACCACAATATCATAGGCAGAAGCCGTACTCCGAATATCACAGCAGTCCATTACTTCATAGGAAAATTTCTCCTGACATGCCCCAGACAAATTCTTTTTCGTGTCCTCCAGCATCCCAGGAGATATATCCGTAAGAACAATCTGACATCCATCTGGGATCTTTTTCTCATTTTCTTTCCAGAGCATGCCGCTGCCACATCCCAGTTCCAGCACCTTCATTCCAGTCGCCAGTTTCATTTGTTCGTAGATCCACGAAAACCAGCTCTGAGGATTGCTGGAGCATCTTCTGTGCAGGGTGATCCTTGCATCAATATTTTTTCCGTTCTTGTATTGTTCCACCAAATCGCCATCCATATTAATGATGCGGATCAATTTAGTGATCTCATCCCAGTCCGGCACATCCTCCTCCGCAAACATTTCAGACACGTTCTGGATCGATTCTTCCACCGCCTTAAGATGTTCTATTTTTTTGCGCACCAGGGAAAGCTGCAACGCAAAAGAGCGCTGCAGAAAATCCCTGTCATTCTCATTTAAAGAAAATTCCTGAATCTCTTCCAGGGAAAATCCCAGAAGCTTCAACGTCAGGATCCGCTGTAATCTGGCAAATTCCTGCTGTCCATAATACCGATAACCCTTCTCGCTGATCATTTCAGGCTGGATCAGACCCTTTTTCTCATAATAATGAATCGTCCGCACGGTTACGTTTGCCCGCCTGGCAAACTCACCCGTGGAAAATAATTGTTCCGCCACAGTATCCCCATCCTTGCACAGAGTACTTCTTCCATCTTTTCCTCATTATAAACCATGACGTAAGGTAACAGTCAATGCCTTTTTTTATTTTTTTTCAATTTTCTGGGAGGAATCAGGCACTTCTCTCCAAAACCAATCAAATCCTGCCGCCCCGCCCGGCATAATGCCTCTTTCACCAGTTCATAGTTTTCCGGACGTTTGTATTGGATCAGCGCCCGCTGCATCTCTTTTTCATGACGGGATCTAGGTACATAGATCTTTTTCATGGTCCGGGGATCCAGTCCTGTGTAATACATGCAGGTTGAAATAGTGGCGGGAGTGGGATAGAAATCCTGCACCTGCTCTGGTGTGTAGCCAAGATCTCTCACATATTCTGCCAGTTTTACGGCTTCCTTTAGGGTAGAACCAGGATGGGAGGACATGAGATAGGGAACTGCATACTGCTGCTTTCCTGTGAGACGGTTCACTCTGGCATATCGTTTCAAAAAAGTCTCGTAGACCTGGTTTTCCGGCTTCCCCATCGCCTGGAGCACCACATCTGAAACATGCTCTGGCGCCACCCGGAGCTGACCGCTGATGTGATAACGGCACAATTCTTTTAAAAAGGTGTCCTCTTTATCCGCCATTACATAGTCAAAACGGATTCCCGACCGCACAAACACTTTTTTTACTTTTGGAAGACTGCGTAGTTTTCGCAGGAGAGCCACATAATCTTTATGGCTCACCCTCATATTGGGACAGGGCTTCGGAAAAAGGCATTGCTTTTTTACACAAACCCCTTTCTCCATCTGTTTCTCACAGGAAGGCTTCCTGAAATTCCCTGTAGGTCCTCCTACATCGTGAATATATCCCTTAAAGCCCTTTTCCTGAGTCATCTTCTCCGCCTCTGCCAGAATGGATCCGTGGCTTCGCGCCTGGACAATACGCCCCTGATGAAAGGTCAGGGCACAAAAATTGCAGCCGCCAAAACATCCCCGGCAGCTGGTCAGACTAAACCGGATCTCCTGGATCGCCGGAACCCCTCCTGCTTTCTCATAAGAGGGATGATACGTTCCCGCATAGGGATAGGCATATACATCATCCAGTTCCTGGGTCGTCAGCGGCGCCGCCGGCGGGTTCTGTACTACCAGTATTTTCCCAGGATACCTTTCCACCAATGGTCTTGCAGTAAAAGGATCGGTATTTTCATACTGAACCATGAAACTCTCCGCATATTTCCTCTTATTCTCCGAGATCTCTTCAAAGGCAGGAAGGTACTGCCCTTCATAAATATCTGCTCCCTCCCTGCTGCGGTATACCGTTCCAGCCACATAAGTGATATCCCTCACATCCATACCGCTGTCCAGCGCATCCGCAATCTCTAATATACTATGCTCCCCCATACCATAGGAAATCAGGTCTGCCCCTGAATCCAGCAGAATAGAGCGTTTCAGCTTGTCCGACCAATAGTCATAATGTGCCATCCTTCTCAGACTTGCTTCAATGCCGCCAAGAATCACCGGCGTCTTTTTATAGGTTCGCCGGATCAGATTGGAATATACAACTACCGCGTAATCCGGGCGCTTTCCGGGGACTCCTCCCGGCGTATAGGCGTCCTGCTTTCTTCTCTTTTTATTTACAGTGTAATGATTTACCATAGAATCCATATTTCCACTGCTTACCAAAAAACCCAGCCGCGGTTCCCCTAGAACAGCAATGCTGGAATCATCCCGCCAGTCCGGCTGGGAAATAATACCAACCCTGTAGCCATGGGCTTCCAGATGCCGGCTTATGATCGCCGTACCGAAGGAAGAGTGATCCACATAGGCATCCCCTGTGACATAGACGAAATCACACTGATCCCATCCTCTTTCCTCCATATCTTTCCTGGAAACCGGCAAAAATTCATATTTTTCACTCTTCCTGTTCTTCGCCTCTGCCATATCTTTTTCTCCAATCCGTCTCTTTCCAGGGTGTGTCTGAAAACTACAAATTGGGGCGTGCAGAACATAGGAATGAGTTTTCAGACACGCCCTAAGCAAAAAGGCCAGACAAATCCTCATCTGACCTTTGTTATTATAGCTTGGCGGCGCGAATTTGCGCCGTCAAGCTAAGCTATTTAACTATTATTATTTACTGCAGATTCTCCACAGCTGCCCGCTCGATTGGCAGACCAGCCTTATACCTCACAATAAATTCATCAAAGCCTTTTACATCTGCTTCATCCGGCGACATCTCCACGCCCTTATATCCAGCAAAAACCTTCTCTGCCAGATAATTGTCCAGAGTCTCGTCTGCTGCCTTATTCTTCATAAAGGATGCCAGGAGAGCAATTCCCCAGGCTCCACCTTCTCCTGCTGTCTCCATAACAGACACCGGCGCATTCATCGCTGCCGCCATGATTTTCTGGCCTACCCCCTCAGTCTTAAAGAGACCTCCGTGTCCCAGAATGCGATCCAGCTTAACACCCTCTTCCTTTAACAGGATATCCAGTCCGACCTTAAGTGCCCCCAGTGATGTAAATAGGTTCACACGCATAAAATTCGCCAGATTGAACTTACTGTCAGGGGTTCTCACGATCATCGGACGCCCCTGCTCAAATCCCGTAATGTGCTCACCGGAAAAATAGTTGTAAGCAAGCAGTCCGCCGCCGTCAGCATCACCTTCCAGTGCCTTATTATAAAGGGTCCCAAACAACTGGTCCATATCCGCTTTGATTCCAAAAGCCTCCGCAAATTCTTTGAATATATTAACCCAGGCATTCAGATCAGAAGTACAGTTGTTGCAGTGAACCATTCCCACTGGTTCTCCTGTCGGTGTCGTCACCAGATCAATCTCCTCATATACCTTAGATAATGCTTTCTCCAGCACGATCATGGCAAAGACAGAGGTTCCAGCAGACACATTTCCCGTTCTCACCGCAACACTATTTGTAGCCGTCATGCCGGTTCCCGCATCACCTTCTGGTGGACAAAGCGGAATTCCTGCCTGTAGGTTTCCGGACACATCCAGAAGACCTGCGCCCTCTTCTGTCAGCGTTCCCGCCGCTTCTCCTGCTACGAGCACTTTCGGAAGAATATCCTCCAGCTTCCATGAAAATCCTTTGTCAGCTATCGTCTCATTGAATTTATGTATCATATCACGGTCAAAGTCTTTTGTATTGCTGTCGATAGGAAACATCCCGGATGCCTCTCCGATACCCAGAACCTGTTCTCCTGTCAGCTTCCAGTGGATATATCCGGCGAGAGTAGTCTGGAACACGATATCCTTAACATGGTCCTCTCCATTCAGAATCGCCTGATACAGATGGGAGATACTCCATCTCTGCGGGATATTAAAGTTAAATAACTTTGTCAGCTTCTCTGATGCCTCCGCCGTAATGGTATTTCTCCATGTACGGAAGGGTACAAGCAGCTCACCCTTCTGGTCAAATGCCATATATCCGTGCATCATGGCACTAAAACCGATGGCTCCGATCTTCGTCAGAGTTACATCATACTGATCTTTAACTTCCTGAGCCATCTTCGTATAACTATCCTGAAGCCCGGTCCAGATATCTTCCAGTGTATAGGTCCAGATACCATTTTCCAGACGGTTTTCCCAGTCATGGCTTCCCGATGCGATCGGTGCGTTGTCCTCACCCACCAGCACTGCCTTGATCCGGGTAGATCCAAATTCGATCCCTAGTGCAGTTTTTCCTGCTTCAATCGCTGCCTTTGCTTCTGTCTTCGCAATTCCCATGAAATACATCCTCCTAATCTTAACAAATGACCTGATGATCACCGTCATTTACTATATCTTTGGGGCATAATCCCTGCTCCCAGTATCTTCATTTATTATAGTACATTGTGTCCTATATTACAATCCGAAAAATTTACAAAATTATCTGCTTTAAACGTTAAGCGGCATGTCAGTTTAGTGTGAAATGATCTCCTCCAGAAAACGAGACGGATCTATATCCTTCTGAAACCGTCTGTTGCTGCAGGAAATGTGCAGATGATCTCTCGCCCGGGTCATCGCTACATACATCAGGCGCCGCTCCTCCTCAACATGCCCGCCTTCAACTGCCTTCTGGTATGGCACAATCCCTTCATTCACGTCGGGGATGAATACCACATCAAATTCCAGTCCTTTGGAACCGTGCATAGTCATAAGTGATACCCCATGTCTTTCTTCCTCCGGCTCAGATCTTCCACCTGTCAGTTTTTGGCGCTCCTCCAGTTGTCGTCCATATTCCTCGATATGGGCAAACCATTCCCCTACGGTCTCATAACCAGCGGCATCTTCTTTGAGTTCATCCAGGATCTCTTCCCAATCCTTTGGATTTACTCCCCGCTCCGCCGCATATTCGCTGAGAAACTCCTGGTATCCTATACTGTGATACAAATAATCTATGGCGCTGTAGGGCGTCATCTGCTTCATGGCAAACAAATCATTTTGGAGCGTATTGATGCGCTCACACATATAAGGTTTATCGCGGTAATATTCATATAAACCAGCAAAAGAAATGGATTCTTTATCAAATGCCGCCCTGCTCAGATATCGCCTGGGGCGGTTGGCAATCTTTAAAAATGCCCCTCTGGAACGGTCTCCATGTGCCAGCTGCAGATAGGTGATAATATCCTTTGCCACCCAGTGCTCAAAAAGATTCTGCACACTGTCCTTCATAATAAAAGGTATGTTGTATTCCATAAATTTTCTGGAAAATACATTCATTTGTCTGGCAGTGCGAAACAAAATAGAAATCTCATCCACATCTGTTCCTGACCGGATATATTCCTGGATCTTGTCTGTGATCCCCTGCGTCTGGGCAGTCGTATCCGGGTACCGGGTAACGTGCACCCGGTCTCCCTTCCCTTTATGAGCTTTTAATTTTTTAGTATACCGCTTTCGATTATTACCAATAAGCGCAGAAGCTGCTGTCAAAATCTGACTGGTACAACGGTAGTTTCCACCTACAGTCACCTGTTTGAACTCTTTAAATTCTTTTGGAAAGGCAAGCATGATGTCCGGCCTCGCTCCCCGGAAGCCATAGATCGACTGATCGTCATCTCCTACGATAAAAAGATTGTTCTCCGGCATTGCCAGCAGCTTGATATTGGCATACTGGAGCCGGTTGATATCCTGAAATTCGTCAACCAGTATGTAGCGGAACCGTTTCTGCCAGTTCTGCAGTATGTCAGGTCTTGCCTGAAACAGCTCATAAGTATACATCACCATATCATCAAAATCCAGACAATGGTTTTTCTGTACCCGGCTCTGGTAGCCACGGTAAATCTGCCGGAATATGTCTTCTGGGCAAAGGGCGGAATAATAGTGTTCGATATCAGTCCCCTCTCCCTTGATCCGGCTGATCTCTTTCTCAATTTCCTCTAAAAACTCTTTTTTATCTTCTATATCATCATACTCTGTCTCCAGAAGCGCCTCTTCCATAAAACGATACTTCAATCTCGGTGAAAGTATGTCCTTTGCCGAATAGCCGTAGGCAGCTTTTAGTACTTGAAAAAACAAGGAATGAAAGGTCCCAAAGCGCACAGGCAGACGTCTGGCTCCAGTGTTTTTTTCAAACCGCTCTCTCATCTCCAGGGATGCAGCCTTAGAAAATGTTACCACCAGGATTTGTGCGGGATTCACTCCCTGTTTATCAATTAAATATTTTACCCGGTGGGTGATCACCGTAGTTTTTCCTGCCCCCGGACCGGCGAGGACCATCATGGGGCCGTCACCGTGTTCTACTGCTTTTTTCTGTTCCTCACTGAGCTCCATTCAGTAATTCTATTCCCTTTCGGATTCTCCGAAGAGATTCATCCTTTCCAATAATCTCCATAATCTCATAAGCTCCGCCCGGTGTCATCTGCTTCCCTGACACAGCGGTACGCAACGGCCACAATGCCTGTCCGTTTTTACAGCCTTTTTCCGCCACATAATCCATCGCCACTTTCTCAATGGCAGGGATGGAATAATCCTCCAGTGCCTCATACAGTGGCAGAAGCTCCTTTAATACCTCCAATGAATTCTCTGAATTGGTCTTCATCTTCTTATGGGTATACATGGCAGTATCATACTCTGGAAGCTCTTCAAAAAAGTCAATCTTCTCTGAAATATCCGGGAACACTTCAATCCTTGTCTTGACCAGATCCGCAATCTTTTTCAGGTCCAGATCTTTCTTCACAGTTTCCCGAATGACAGGAAGAGCATATTCATAGTAGGCTTCATTTTCCATCGCCTTAATGTACTCGCCATTCATCCAGCGGAGTTTCACCATATCAAATACCGCTGGCGATTTGCTGATGCGGGTAAAGTCAAAAGAATTGATCAACTCCTGAAGGCTGAATATCTCCTGGTCATCCAAAGGGCTCCAGCCCAGCAAAGCCACAAAATTCACGATGGCCTCCGGAAGAAATCCTAGTTCGGTTAAATCTTCAAAGGAAGAGGCACCGTTCCTTTTGGATAGTTTTTTATGGTTTTCGTCTGTAATGGTGGGGCAGTGTACATAAACTGGAATGTCCCAGCCGAATGCCTTGTAAAGACGGTTGTACTTCGGTGCACTGGACAGGTATTCATTGCCGCGGACCACATGGGTAATCTCCATAAGGTGATCATCTACCACATTGGCAAAATTATAGGTTGGATATCCGTCTGCCTTGATCAGCACCATATCATCCAGCTCTTCATTGGGCGCTGTTATTTTTCCATAGATCACATCATCAAAGGCGGTCTCTCCCTCTATCGGATTGTTCTGGCGAATCACATAGGGCTCGCCGGCAGCAAGCCGCTTTTCAACTTCTTCCTGGGAAAGGGACAGACAGTGCTTGTCATATTTGACCGCCGACTCTCCCCGCTCCTCTGCCTCTTTGTGAAGCTGGTCCAGACGGTCTTTCGTACAGAAACAGTAATATGCCTCTCCCTTTTCAACCAGTTCTTTGGCATATTTCAGATACATTCCTGTCTCCATCCGCTCACTCTGGACATAAGGTCCAAAACCGCCGTCTTTATCTGGTCCCTCATCGTGTTCCAGCCCGGCTTCCTTCATGGTCTTATATATCAATTCCAATGCCCCTTCTACAAATCGTTCCTGATCGGTATCCTCGATCCGCAGAAGAAAATCTCCTCCTTCATGCTTTGCAATAAGGTATGCATAGAGTGCTGTTCTTAAATTTCCGACATGCATACGCCCCGTTGGACTCGGCGCAAATCTGGTTCTGATCTTTTTCATTTTTTCCTCATTTCTGCAGGGAACTATCGTTCCATGGCTCTTTTAAGTATAATAGTTTTTGAAGGGCATTGCACAGGCACATACCCAGCATGTATATACATCTAAAATATGATGATTTACGGATTTATTATAAATTGTGACATAAGATTTGTAAAGGTATTTTGTGGCAGCCAGGCATAAAATAATTGTTGAAATTCTTCATCATTTCTAATCATTTTAAAACTGTGCCAGTCTCCCAATATTTTTTCACTTCGAGTTCTGCCTCATTTACTGGCAGCTCAAAATAGCAGCTACCCTGCTAATGGTATCCGCAATAGATACACCAAATTGTGGCAGGTTCCTGCCAGCACACAGATACCATGTGACATTTCCTCACGTCTGCCCTTCTCTATACCACTCTCTTCCAGCATAATGCACATATTGATCTCCTCGCTCTCTTTTCTATTTTCCTGGAGATTCTCTGCTATTTTCTCATATCGGCTGTCGTTCGTAAAGGCATGCATCAAATCCAGGTATTCCATAGGATAAGCTACCTTTCTCCTTTTATCTCCCATGTATTCTTTCAGCTTTTGTCTTTCTTTGTTGCGGACATATGCCAGATAATCTACAATATGTCGAAAATCACTCTGGTACTTTTTACGGGTCTCTTCATCCTGTGCAGCCAGATGAATGATCCGTATAGGATGGTCTGCGATCAATGGTTCTAATTTTTTCCGCCATTCTTCAGGTATGTCTAACAAATCGACGAGTGACCTGGGAGCATCCTAGTCATCTGTCCCATAATATAACACCAGACTGATCACCGGTTTCAGCTTTTGGCTGTCCCCCAGCAGAAGTTTACTTGCTTGTATAGTTATGTTATCACAAGGCAAAAATAAAATCAAGTGTTGTTTATACGCCAAAACTGTCGTTTGTACGTATAAACCGGGGATTCATCCAACTTCACTAATCCCTCCGAACCTCCAGCTCCACCGGGCAGTGATCCGATCCCATCACCGTCTTATGGATCTTAACATCCACCAGCCTGTCTTTTAACCGCTCCGAGGCAAGAAAATAATCGATGCGCCATCCGGCATCCTTTTCTCGCGCCCGGAACCGGTAACTCCACCAGGTGTAGGCGCCTTCCAGTTCCGGATGAAAATAACGAAATGTATCCACAAATCCAGCTGCCAGAAGCTCCGTGAATTTCCCTCTCTCCTCATCTGAAAATCCAGCGTTTCCACGATTGTTCTTCGGATTTTTCAGATCGATCTCCTGGTGCGCCACATTCAGGTCCCCGCAGAAAATAACCGGTTTCTTCTGGTCCAGCCCACAGATATAGTTTCGGAAATCATCTTCCCATTTCATACGGTAATCAATACGTTTCAACTCGCTCTGGGCATTGGGAATATAACCATTGACCAGATAAAAATCTTCAAATTCTAATGTGATCAGCCTGCCTTCATGATCGTGCTCGTCAATCCCCATGCCGTACATCACCTGAAGCGGCTCTTCTTTTGTGAATACCGCCGTCCCTGAATATCCTTTTTTGTCCGCATAGTTCCAGTACTGGCGGTACCCTTCCAGTTCCAGTTCGATCTGCCCACTCTGCAGCTTTGTCTCCTGAACGCAGAAAATATCTGCCTGCACTTCTTTAAAAAAATCTACAAATCCTTTTGTCACACAGGCACGCAGCCCATTGACATTCCAAGATATAATTTTCATTTTTTTGCCCTCATTTTTCATTTTTTCCCTCTATGATCCGCTTTAGATAGAAACGAAATGCCGTCGGCAGTGCATAGTTTTGCGCCAGCTCATCCCTGGAGACAAAGATCACACTGGGGGGAAGCTTCTGCCTCTCAAATGCCCTTTCCAGCTTCACGTGAAATCCCTTCATATGCCATTCCACATGGGAAAAAATATGTTTTGCAGTCCCCATGGAGCTAACTCTGGCATTTAATATCCCCTGCTTTTCCAGCAGTTCCCTGACCCCTTTTATAGTGAGCTTTTCCGGAACAGCCGGGAACTCATACAAGCCTGCCAGAAGCCCGCTCTGGGGACGCCTCTGGATCCCGATATAACCGTCCAGCTCATAAATCAGCAGTGTCCTGTGTTCCATCCTTCTTGGCTTCTTTTCTGTTTTTTTCGGATACTCCTCCTGACAGCCAGCCGCCCGTGCCTGACAGCTGTCCATCAGCGGGCATTTTTCACAGAGCGGAGCGCCATTAGGGATACAGACCACCTCACCGAGTTCCATGACCGCCTGGTTAAAATCCCCCGGCCTCTCCGGCATCACATCAAGAAGCATTTGTTCCACCCGTCGCCTTACCGACATTTTAGCAATATCATCACCACACCGGAGATAGCGCATTATCACCCGGAGTACATTGCCATCCACCGCTGGTGCCTTAATCCCATAAGAAATAGAGGCAATAGCGCCCGCCGTATAGGGACCGATCCCCGGCAGTGTCATAAGAGCCTCATAATCTGCCGGAAGCCTGCCATCATATTGTTCCACCAGGATCTGGGCTGTCCTCTTTAGGTTTCTCGCCCGGTTATAATATCCAAGCCCTTCCCAGAGTTTCATCAGCCGTTCCTCTGGAACCTGTGCCAGGCTCTGGATATCCGGCAGCTCTTCGGTAAAACGGATAAAATATCCCGTCGCCGCCTCGATGCGCGTCTGCTGAAGCATGATCTCTGAGATCCACGTATAATAGGGATTCATCCGGTCTCTCCAGACCATGTCACGCTTATTTTTGTCATACCAGTCCAGAAGAGGAATGGAAAAATGTTCGTTGTCTACATTATTCATCACTTTTCTCCCTAAAGCACAGCACATTTTTATGCCGGCTATCTTTTCATTCCATTGACTAATAACGCCAACTACTGTATTAGTTTAACATATTTTTATAAACATTCCAGCATCAATTTTATACCATAATTTTCTGCATCGTTATCTGCGATTAAAACTACTGCTGCTTTCATTCTATCTCACCTCTCTTTACCAAATTAACCACTTGTTCAAGACTCATTTCTCCCATGTCCTGTTTATCA
>CAMXSH010000016.1 GCA_947246475.1 uncultured Roseburia sp. | reverse complement strand
TCAGGCACTCATTTTTTGCAAATCTGCTACTTGTTACTTAACAGGAATGCTCCTCAAATGGATATATTTATAGAAAGAGTCCTTTTCAAATGTTGTCATCTGAAAAGAACTCTTCTGTATGACAGGCACAATATGCCTCTTTATATTAGCTTGTCGGTACTAATAAATTATTTATAAAGCTCTACCAGCTTCTGCAGATGCTCATAACGTGCCTTTGCAGCCTCTTCGGATTCCTTAAAGAGTCTCTCTGCTCTTTCTGGGAATGGCTTAACAAGACGTGTATAACGTGCCTCGTTGTTGAGGAAATCCTGATAGGATCCATCACCCTCTTTGGATGTCAGGGTAAATGGATTCTTTCCTTCTGCCTTAAGCTCTGGATTAAAGCTAAAGAGATTCCAATAACCAGACTTAACTGCTTTCTTCATCTCATCCTGGCAGTGGTTCATACCACCCTTGGCAATACCGTGGAGCTCACATGGAGCGTATCCGATAATCAGGGATGGACCGTTGTAAGCCTCTGCCTCTGCGATCGCTTTGACAGCCTGGGCAGGATTTGCGCCAAGAGCGATCTGGGCAACGTATACATATCCATAACTCATAGCGATCTCTGCAAGGCTCTTCTTGCCGATCTCTTTACCAGCAGCAGCAAACTGACAAACTTCACCGATGTTGGAAGCCTTAGAAGCCTGACCGCCGGTATTGGAGTACATCTCTGTATCAAATACCATAACATTTACGTTCTCGCCGGAAGCAAGTACATGGTCTAATCCACCGAAACCGATATCATAAGCCCATCCGTCACCACCTAAGATCCATACGGACTTCTTAGCGAGATACTGTTTCTTGTCAAGGATTTCTTTGGAAAGATCACATCCTGCAGCCGCAGCTTTCTCGATCTCAGCGATCATAGCCTTTGCCGCTGGTGCATTTGCCTTTGTATCATCCTTTGTCTCAAGGAACTTATCTACAGCAGCCTTCAGTTCAGCAGAAGCCTTCTCGGAAGCTGCCAATTCTTTTACCTTATCAATCGCCTGGTCACGGAGAACCTTCTGACCAAGATACATACCAAGACCGTGCTCTGCATTGTCCTCAAACAGAGAGTTGGACCATGCCGGACCCTGTTTGGAGTCTTTGTTTACAGTGTATGGTGATGTAGCAGCAGGACCACCCCAGATGGAGGAACATCCTGTAGCGTTAGAAATGTACATCTGCTCACCAAAGAGCTGGGTGATCAGTCTTGCATAAGATGTCTCGGCACAGCCCGCACAGCTTCCAGAGAACTCAAGAAGCGGCTGATTGTACTGGGAACCGATTGGTGTAGCATCGGTAAATACCGGTTTGATGTCTTTCTTTCCAACATTTTCTACCAGATAATCAAATACTGGCTGCTCCTCTGCCTGTGATTCCTGTGGAACCATCTTGAGAGCGCCTTTCTCAGCAGCAGGACATACGGTCACACACTCACCACATCCCATACAATCCAAAGGAGATACGCTCATGGTATACTTCATTCCCTCAGCTGTCGCATGCTTGGAATCAGCAAGCTTGATCTGGGATGGTGCGGCTGCTACTTCCTCTGCATTCAGAATGAATGGACGAAGTGTAGCGTGGGAACATACGAAAGCACAGCTGTTACACTGAGCACATACCGAAGGATCCCACTGTGGAACCATTACAGCAGTACCACGTTTCTCGTAAGCGGAAGCACCAATCTCAAACTGTCCGTCGGCGATATCTTTGAATGCAGATACCGGAAGGCTGTCACCATCCATAAGAGAGATCGGCTCAAGAAGATCTTTCACCATCTTCACTACCTCTGGACGTCCTGTCAGCTCTTTGGCTGGAGCGTCTGCTTCTGGATTAGCCCAGGAAGCTGGAACTTCTACTTTATGTACAGCATCCACACCGGCGTCGATGGCTTTGTAGTTCATCTCTACCACTGCGTCACCCTTCTTGGAGTAGGATTTCTTAGCAGCTGCTTTCATGTATTCAACAGCCTCATCGATCGGCATAATGTCAGCCAGCTTGAAGAATGCGGACTGAAGGATCGTATTGGTACGTTTGCCCATACCGATCTCGATCGCCTTATCAATCGCGTTGATGGTATAAAGCTGTATGTTGTTTTCTGCGATATATTTCTTTGATTCTGCAGGCATATGCTTATTCAGCTCTTCGTCAGACCACTGGCAGTTGATCATAAAGATTCCGCCCGGTTTTACATCCTGCACCATCTTATAGCCTTTTACCACATAAGATGGGTTGTGGCAGGCTACGAAGTCCGCCTGGTTGATATAGTATGGGCTCTTGATCGGGTTATCACCGAAACGAAGATGGGAGATCGTGATACCTCCGGTCTTCTTAGAGTCATACTGGAAGTATGCCTGAATATATTTATCTGTGTGGTCACCGATGATCTTTGTGGAGTTCTTATTCGCACCAACAGTACCGTCTCCGCCAAGACCCCAGAACTTACACTCTTTAGTACCAGGAGCAGATGTGATCGGAGCCGGCTTAACCTCTGGCAGACTCAGGTTTGTCACATCATCCACGATACCGATGGTGAAGCGGGCTTTTGGAGCATCCTTTTCCAGCTCTTTGTAGATAGCGAAAATGGATGAAGGCGGTGTATCCTTGGAACCAAGACCATAACGTCCACCAGTCAGCACGACATCATTCATGCCTGCCTCGCGAAGTGTCGTAGCCACATCAATGTAAAGAGGCTCACCAAGAGAACCAGGCTCTTTTGTACGGTCAAGCACAGCGATCTTCTTTGCTGTCTTCGGAATTACTTTGAGGATGTGCTCAGAAGACCATGGACGGTACAGACGTACTTTAATCAGTCCGACTTTCTCACCCTTTGCTGTCAGGTAATCAATCACCTCTTCTGCCACGTCACAGATGGATCCCATCGCGATGATCACGCGGTCAGCGTCTGGTGCACCATAATAATTGAAAAGATCATAGTCTGTGCCAAGTTTTTCATTGACTTTACCCATATATTTTTCAACAACAGCCGGTAACGCATCATAAACGGTGTTACATGCCTCACGGTGCTGGAAGAATACGTCACCATTTTCATGGGAACCACGCATTGCCGGATGCTCTGGATTCAGGGCATGGGCACGGAATTCTTCAACGGCATCCATCGGACACATTTCTTTCAGATCTTCATAGTCCCATTTTTCGATCTTCTGGATCTCATGGGATGTACGGAATCCATCAAAGAAATTAATGAAAGGAACTTTTCCCTCCAGGGCAGCAAGATGTGCTACAGGGCTAAGATCCATAACTTCCTGCGGATTTGTCTCAGCAAGCATGGCAAAACCTGTCTGACGACATGCGTATACGTCACTGTGGTCACCGAAGATATTCAGGGACTGTGTCGATACGGTACGTGCGGATACATCAAATACACAAGGGAGCTGCTCAGCAGCAATCTTATACATATTAGGAATCATAAGAAGAAGTCCCTGTGAAGCAGTAAATGTTGTTGTAAGGGCACCAGCTGCCAGGGAACCGTGTACGGTACCTGCTGCACCTGCCTCAGACTGCATCTCTACTACTTTAACTGTGTTTCCAAAAATGTTCTTCTGACCTGCTGCAGACCACATATCAACAGTGTCTGCCATCGGGCTGGAAGGGGTGATCGGATAAATACCAGCAACTTCTGTGTACGCATACGCGACATGAGCGGCAGCTGTATTTCCATCCATGGATTGTTTTGCTCTAGCCATTTTTATAGAATCCTCCTTATTTAATTTAATAAATCATTAAAATTTATTATCACTAGCTATCATTTTAGCACTATCCATTTAAAAAGTAAAGGCAAAATCCGGTAGTTCTTGTCGAATTATAAGAACATTTCTGTTTTTCCTTGACAAAGGGAAATCTACGTTGTATTATTGTGTTAATCAGTTAATACAATAATACATTGATACAGCATAACTTACTCTTAAAAAAGGGTACCTATGACTATCTATTTAAGGAGGTGAATCCATGCTATGGGAACTGACCAATGACAGACCTCTTTATATTCAGCTGATCGAGCATATCAAACTTTTGATCCTCTCCGGTGAATATGAAGCAGGCCAGCCATTCCCTTCTGTGAGGGAACTGGCACTTAATGCCAATGTAAATCCAAATACGATGCAGCGGGCCCTCGCTGAACTCGAACGGGAAGGGCTGCTCATCAATGAGCGGACAAATGGAAGAAAGATTACAGGTGATGCTTCCATGATACGGGCAATGAGAGAGGATCTGGCAAATGCCAAACTATGCCAGTTAAAGGAAGAGCTGGGAAGACTTGGCTTTAACAGCGAAGAACAACTGGCTTTTATCACCTCACGGTGGGACAGCTGTTCCGCAGAATGAATGTATTCCGTGGTTTTGCACGCGGAAAAGTATGAAAGAATGGAGGAATATTATGATATTATTAGAAACCAAAGGGCTGTCTAAGAAATTTGGCGGCTACACAGCACTCCAGGACGTGGATCTCACTCTGGAATGTGGAAAAATCGTTGGTCTGCTGGGACCGAACGGCAGTGGCAAGACCACGCTGCTGAAACTTTTCAATGGACTTCTGGCTCCTACCAGCGGAACTATCACCATCGGAGGTTATGGACCCGGCGTCATTTCTAAGCAGCACGTATCCTATCTGCCAGACGCCAACTACTTTCCCCGCTGGATGAAGGTAAATGACCTATTTGAATACTTTACGGATTTTTTTGCTGACTTCCAGCAGGATAAAGCCGAAGATATGCTGAAAAAACTTGACATCGCCACCACCATGAAGCTGGCTCATATGTCAAAAGGAACTCTGGAAAAAGTTCAGCTGGTTCTCGCCATGAGCCGGAATGCCAACCTTTACTGTCTGGATGAACCTATTGGAGGTGTGGATCCCGCCACCAGAGATTATATTTTAAATACCATCGTAGGAAACTATTGTGAAAACTCCACGGTCATCATCTCCACCCACCTGATTGCAGACGTGGAAAACATTCTGGACGAGGCTGTCTTCCTTCAAAATGGACAGATCCGCCTTCATCAGAATGTAGATGAGATCCGGGAAAAAGAAAATAAATCAGTGGATGCACTGTTCAGGGAGGTATTCAAATGTTAGGAAAAATAATAAAACACGAATTCAAATCCACATACAGGATTTTTGTTCCCATATATATTGGTCTGGCGTTTCTCATCCTGGCAAGCTGTCTGTTTATCCAGCTGCTGGAAGATTATAACTCTTCGCTTCTCTCCATTATTTCGGGATTTGGGATCATTCTTCTTATTTTGGGCATTATATTTGTATTTATTTCTCCGTATATTTTCCTGAGTATGCGCTTTTACAAAACAACTGCCACCAGGGAAGCGTATCTGACCTTCACGGTACCCGCTGAGATACATCAGATCCTGCTGGGCAAATTCATTGTCTCTATTGCGTGGATATTAATAACCATCCTCCTGGCTTGTTTTTCCATCGCCGCTCTCTGCGTAGCCGCAGGCGCTAATATAGACGATATAATCAGATTTATATGTAACATATTTACCGGAGATGCCAAATTAATGGTGCTCCAGATCTTTTCTCTGCTTCTTTCCTGTGCGCTGTCGGTCCTTCAGATTTTTGCCGCCATATCATTGGGGCAGCTGGTAAGAGACCACCGGGTCATTGCATCCCTGGCGTTCTATGCGGCCCTTTATACGGCGCAGCAGATCGTGGCCATAGTTTTTCTTCTCCCAGTAATGATCACTGAAATGAGCAAAGACAGCATTCCCGCTGAAATAAATACTTTCAGCACATCCCTGTCCACGCAGTATAGCGGTCCGGTGATGAGTGTACTCATTCTCTCCATTGTTTTAAGCGTTGTCTTCTCTGTAGTATTTTTCTTCCTGTCTAATTTTACCTTGAAGAAAAAACTTAATCTGTTGTAAGCGGAAACACAAAAATAGTTGAACCAAAAAGGATTCCCCATGAGGAATCCTTTTTATCTTAATGATGTTATAGATCTACCTTATCCCGATCTGCTGCTCACTCCACATACACTCTCTTTTTAACTTCTGATACTCCTTGTATGCCCGTTCTAGGATCTGCCGTTCATTGCCAAACTTTAGCAGATGGTACGCCTCATGGAATTTATAAAACCCGGCATCATAAAAATCTTCTTCTCTCTGGGGCTGGCAGGAAAAGCTGTCCGTCTGCATCAGATACCAGTGTACATTTTTCTCCACCACATCATCCGGAACATTAAAACTATAATTACTGGAACCTATATATTTTACGATCCTGCCAAACACTCCGCTTTCTTCCCGTACTTCCCGAAATGCAGTCTCTTCAAATTCTTCCCCTTCCTCTACTGTTCCCTTGGGAAGAACCCAGCCATCATACCGTTTTTTATATTTTTTGTACAACAGCAGAATCTTACCTCTAAAGATTACAACTCCGCCGCAGCTAACGATCTGACGCACGCTGTTTCCCTCCTTCCAATTCACCACCCGGCTATGCCGCTGACAGCTAAAAGTATGCATCGAATATCTTTCGAGCGATGGGAACCGCATGGGCACTTCCGGTCCCTGCTCCCTCCACAATAATACTTACTACCAGCTGTCTTCCCTCCTTTTCAGCATATCCAACAAACCAGGCATGGGAATCCGTGGATCCCTCCTTAAACTGCGCAGATCCCGTTTTTCCTCCCGCTTTGTACCGGCTGGTATTTAACGCTGTGGCAGTACCGTTCAGCACCGCCTCTCTCATATATTCTTTCAGAACCTTTGCCTCTTTTTTCGTAATAGGTGCCGCCACCTCAGAAGGTTCCTGCTTTCTCACCACATTGCCATAAGTATCCTCGATACGGTCTACAAGATAGGGTTTCATCAGCTTACCTTCATTCAAAACAGCCGATACCAGAAAAGAATTCTGCAGGGGCGTCGTCAGGACTGTTCCCTGACCAATGGCTGCCTGCATGATATCGCCGTTTCCCTCCACACTGGCAGCATCAAACCGGGATGATTTCTGCTCCAGCTCCTTGATGGGCAGTGTCTTATTATAATACAGGGAACTGCACAAACCGTTCCAGTCGGAGGCGTTCAGCCCCACGCCGATCTGGGCAAAGGCGGCGTTGCAGGACTCAGAAAATGCTTTTTTTAGTCCTATGGTTCCATGGACCTCATGCCCATAACAGTTGATCGCCTCTTTTCCCTTGCCGATGCTGCCAGTACAGGTATAACGAAATTCTTCGTAGCGGCTGGTTTCCCTCATATACTCCAATGTGGTATACAGCTTAAAAGTGGATCCCGGCGGATACAGTCCCTGGGTAGCCCGGTTGTACAGTGCAGAATCATCGTCATTGTCCCGGATCAGCGATTCCCAGTTCCGGTCCAGCTGGTTCGGATTAAAAGATGGCTTGGACACCAGGGCAAGGATCTTTCCCGTGGAAGGTTCTGTCACCACCACAGCCCCCCGCCTGCTGCCCAGAGATTCACTGGCGATCTGGGATAACTTTACGTTCAACGTGGTAACCACATTGTTTCCGGGATTTTTTTCTCCCTTCAGCTCATTAAACAATCCGGTCAGAGGATTGATGCCGGTGGTCAGCATCGTATAGCCTTCTGAAGCTTCCAGCCCCGTCTTCCCGTGACTGACCCGCCCTACCACATGGGCAAACAGCTCGTTATAGGGATATACCCTTTTTTCATTCCCCTTGTTGTCGGTTTCTGTTTTTGCCAGCACCTTTCCCTTATCCGATAGAATACTTCCTTTCTGAATCCTCTCTGCCAAAAGCTCCTGTCTCTTATTCTGTGGATTATTTAGAATTTTATCCGTGTCTCCCATCAAAAACCAGATCACGTAGGAAGCCATAAAGACAAAAAGAAACATAAAAATATAGGTGACGGCAGCCATTTCCCGGTTCATCCGTTTACGTTTCTTAACTTCGGTTCCTGGCTCTTCTCTTCCCATCTCTCTTTCTTTTTCCTTCGCTCTTTCTTTCCTCCTCAAGGCTCTCCTCCTCTCTTCCGTTCAACACATACATTCCCTGAATGATACTGAAGATAATGATCGTGGTCATGATGGAACTTCCTCCATAACTGATCAGTGGCAGTGTCACTCCGGTGGACGGAATAAATTTGGTCACGCCCCCCACGCATAAAAACACCTGGAAAATAAAAACTACGCTGAGACCAAATGCCGTTAATTTATAAAACTGTTTCTTCATTTTCATGGCAATATTGACAAACATAATATAACTGCTTAGATAAACCAAGATCAGGCAGATAGCAAATACACCGCCCAGCTCCTCAGAGATCGCAGAAAATACAAAATCACTCTCCACCACTGGCACACTGGAAGGAAGTCCCTTTCCCAGTCCCATACCGATAAATCCTCCGGTGCCAATGGCAAATAACGATCTCGCCACCTGGTATCCCTCATTTTCTATCGTCCGCCCAGGGATTTTTCCAGGCTGCCACACGAGTCCGCACATGGGCAAACAACCGATAGGCGACCACTGCCGCCAGGGCGCCTCCTCCCAGGCCGGCTCCCAGATACGCCACATTCATCGTCGCCACATAGAGCACCATCACATAAGTGATAAAATAGATCAGCGCAGCGCCCAGGTCTTTTTCTACCACAAGAATGATGACATGGACCGCCGCCACACCAGAAATCCATACAATATGCTTAAATCTCGTACTTTTCGCCAGCAGCGAAGAAATAAAAAATACATACAGGATTTTCACGAATTCTGAGGGCTGGATGGATACACCGCCAATGCTGATCCAGTTTTTGGACCCCCATTTTTCCACCCCGATAACAAATACCAGAAGCAGAAACAAAATCCCCGCCAGGGCGTACTGCCATCCAAGACGTTCTAAAACGCCAAATCTTTCGATAAAAAATGGAACGAATATGCATAATACCATGGCGATGGCCGCCAGTACAAGCTGATGAATGGCGTAGCTGTATGAAAGCCTTCCCAATATAATAAAACCAACCATCATGCACATCATCATATTATTCAGGACAAGCTTGGACAATCCCTTGTAGCACACCTGATAGATCTTGATAAAGATAAAGTAAAACGCTAGTTCCGCCAGCCATAGGAAAATATATACCAAAGACATATTTTCCATGATCAGCAGCAGACTCATCACCGTGTGCAGCAGAACGGTCAGAGTCCTCTGGACAGCGAACACCCGGTTCTGTCTCGCTCTGTCTTTGCTGGCAAAGGCCCGGTATGCATAAAAAGTATATATGCCAAACACCAGAATGATCACATATCTGGCAAGCTCTACGATAAAAAGCTCCATTGCTCCAAAACCTCTCTTACTTCTTCTGTATCTTCCGACCGGAACTGTATCTCCGGGATCTCAGCCAGACCCTCCGGCTCGTGCCATCCCGGATTTTTTTCATATATTACATTGTAACAGTAATTACAATAATTTACCACCGTAAAGTCATCTTTTTTAGGCGTGCTGATCTCCAGCTCCCGGCTCCTGCCCTCCGGACCAGAACACTTTCCCAGTTCCAGGCTGGCGCAGCCTTCTGTAGTCATAACTGCCGTTCTTCCATATGCCATATAACTGTGTCCCAGCAGTCCCAGCCGGTCATACACCCTGCCTGCCCTGCGGTTCCAGAAATAGAGCTCCGGACCTGCGATCCACTGCCTCTTCTGCTCCCAGAGCCGATTCAGAACCGGAAGCGCCTCGATGGACGAAAGGACAGCTCCGGCACACCCTGCTTCTTGAAAACAGCTGCCATACCCGCTCCAGAGATCAAGAAAATGGGATTTATTTTTTTCACGCAGCACTCTGGGAAGAGAAATATAATACCTGAATTCTCCTGCTTCTTCTGCCAGTGTGCTCCATTCTTCCGGCGAAAACTCCTCCAACGGGAAATGCAGTCTCGTATTCGTAGCATTTACCATTGACGCCTTTTTTACTCCCTCCAATTGCCGTAAATCTGTTATCTGTATCAGAATAAAAGGTTCGCCGCCAAAAAACTCCTCACAGTTTTCTTTCATTTCCCCACTCCCAGGAATCTGTTTCGCTAATCTCACCACCTTCCGGTAACTCCGCTCCAGGATTTTTTGTTCCAGAATTTCAAAAGCCTGACGCCGCAGGGCGGCGATGCTTCCCAGAGGCACAAAGAGCTGCTCACCTACGGACAGAGCCAGATCTTCAAATATAAACTGGCTCTCCCCGGTTTTTCTCAGACGTTTTTCTATATCCCCAGAGCTTACTGGTTTTCCCACTGCCCTCTCTGCTACAGCTCCCTCCATCTGACAGGACAGATCTCCAAAAATCAGCTCCAACCTGACCGGTTCACCGAAGACAGCAGTAAAAATTCCCCGGACTGGAACTTTTGTATTTTTTCTGCCCGCTTCGATCCGTTCGTCAATCTCCTTTAGGAGCTCATTGTTCCTGGTACGGTACACCTTCTGCCCTGCCCGCAGCGGGCTTCCTTTTTTATAACGTGCCCGCACCTTTCCAGACTTCGGAACTCCTTCTTTCAGCGTGTATTCGTAAACACTGTCTCCCGCCTCGTCCCGGAACTCTACCACGTCCTGGGGATGAAGGGGGATTTCCGCCCGGTACTCTGCCGTATCTTTATTGACAGCCAGCACCGTCCCCGCCAGAACACCATAGTGACTGTTTTTGCTGCGGAATATGATATTCTTTTTCGATGGCTCAAATAAATATCCCCTGGTAAATCCTCCCCGGTTATAAATATCTGCCAGCTTCTGAATATCTCTGTTTAGTTCTCTATCATCTACAGGTATGCCAGAAAGGCAGGCATCGGCATAGGTCCGGTAAAGATACGAAGTATAGGCGGTATAAGCCGGTTTTTTCATCCGTCCCTCGATCTTAAAGGAATCCACCCCCGCCTGGATCAGTTCTCCCACCTGCCCCAGCGTACACAGATCCTTCGGGCTCAAAAGATAACCTGCTTTTTTTCCCTCTGCCTCGTAAGGCAGCCGGCAGGGCTGGGCACACATGCCGCGGTTGCCGCTTCTGCCACCGATCACCTTACTCATCAGGCACTGCCCGGAATAGCAGTAACACAGAGCCCCGTGGACAAATACCTCGATCTCCAGATCCGTCACCTGCCGCATCCGGGTGATCTCCTGGATCGTCAGTTCCCGCGCCGGCACGATCCTTGTCACCCCAAAGGGTTTTAGAAGGCTGGCGCCTTCCCCTGTCAGGAGAGTCATCTGGGTACTGGCATGTATATCCATCTCCGGAAAGTACTCCCTGATAAGGTCCATTACCCCAAAATCCTGTACAATCACCGCATCCAGCCCGTGTTCATACAAAGGCCGGATCAAATCGTATAGGCTTCCTTCCAGCTCCTCCTCTGTCAGAAGGGTATTTACTGTAAGGTAAATCTTTTTTCCGTGCAGATGGGCAAAATCCAAGATGCGGCACAGCTCCTCCACATCTGGATTCTCCGCAAAGGCCCGCGCCGAAAAACGGCTTGTCCCGGTATAAACGGCATCTGCCCCTCCATATAATCCTGCGTAAATAGCCTCCCGGGATCCTCCCGGCGCCAGAATCTCAACCTTTTTCATCTTTGTACTCATGCTGCGAGCCTCCCTTATTGCCCATTTGAACCAGCCTGGTGGAACATTGAGCTAGAAAAACGGGAACCCGGCAACACCGTTTCCCGTCTGTTTACATGCACAATTATTTATCTCTTTCCCTTCCGGTTCTTATTTTCCAGATCCTTGATCCGCCGCTCTGCCGCCTCAATCTTGGCATTCAGCTCACTCTTTTCTTTCTCCATCTCTTCCAGCTTGGTTTTCAGTTCCGTACACTCTTTTTCGGCATCTTCCAGTCTGGCTGCATTTCCACTGTTCTCCGCTTCCACTTTGGAAAGCTTCTCTTCCAGCGCCGCTACCTTCGTCAAATTATCTTCATTTTTCACGTTCAGCTCAACGATCTTCTTTTCGGCTTCCTCCAGGTCATCTTTCAGGGCCTCGTTCTCCTGCCCGACCTTTTCCGTACCACTCTGGGAATCAAGGACTTCATGCTTCATCTCCAGCACCATCTTATCCTTACGCTCATTATCCTGCTGTATAGTCCAGGCCTCTTTCTTCGCCTTAAAATAATCGTCGGCAATATTGACTGCCAAAAGAATATTCCGAAGATCCATATCCAGGCTGTAATAATAGTCTTTATCCTTAAATTCCATATATTTACTGTTTATATAGGTCGCTACCTTTTGGAGATACTCGGCGCTCTCAAATCCACATATCGTATATTTTCTGCCATTGATCAATACTTCTACGTCATTTTTGTTCTTCATGTTCAGCCCCATTTCCTTACAAACAATATGATTCTATACAATTCTACACGATATTTGTTTATACGTCAAGATTCCTGCATTCTCTGGCTGCTCTCATTGCCAAAAATCTTCCGGAACAGCTGCGTATGCTGCAGAAGCTGACCAAATCCTTGAATCGCATAATCAGAATCCCGTTGTATCTCTGCCCAGGAGTCTTCTGATTTTTCATCGAATACCCCCACGGTGCAAAAACCTCCGGCCTTTGCACCAAGAATCCCCTTATGAATATCCTCAAATACCAGGCACTCCTGGGGAGAGCACCCCAGTTTCCCGGCTGCTTTTATGTATATATCGGGAAATCCCTTTCCCCGCTCCACTTCACTGGTCTCTGTAAAGCACTCAAATAAATCATACACTCTGTTTCTTTTCAGACACTCCGAAAATAAAGAGGCATAAGAAGCTGTCGCCACCCCCAGATGGATTCCCTGTTCACGGAGGCACACCAGCAGCTCCCTGGCATAAGGCTTTATCTGCACTTCCTTGTGATAGGTCCGCTCTGCCATGTTATTCCATTCTTTTATGATATCCTCTGGTCTCTCCTTCAGCCCAAAGCGGTCGATGGTATAACATGCGGTCTCGTAAAATCCCAATGCCTGAATCTCTTTCTGATAGTCTGGGGGCACCTCAAACCCCCGTGCTCCCAAAAAGTCCTTGTCCACCTGATCCCAGACCCACATGGAATCGATCAATGTCCCATCCAGGTCAAAAATTGCTCCTTTAATCCTCATTGGTATCCCTCTCATTTTATTTGTTCAGATCTATCTGGGGAATAATCAGCTCCGCGATCACCCGATGCCCCTCCCGGTTGGGATGGGGGTCGATACTCCGCCAGGAGATCATCATATTGATCAGCTTTTCATCGCTGTTCTCAAAAGCACTCTTCACATCCACCAACGCATATCTCCGGGATTTCTTTGTTTTCTTTTTGGGGTTAAAGACACTCTGCACCCGCTTCGTCTCAAACCCCTTGTTCAGCTTCTGAATATACTGCTCTGCCATTTGTTCCAGGTTTTTTGCAGTTTCTTCTGAAATGCCAAAAGAAATATCATTACAGGGATTGTAAATATTATTCACAAAAAGCTGTGCATGGGGGGCATTCTGGCTGATTATATCTAAAATCCCAGGAATGTTTTCACTAAATTTCTGACAGGCTTCTGTAAATAAACGGTCTCCGTTCTTCTTAAAGTCCTGCAGATCCACATCCCGGGACAGATACTGCAATAAGTCGTTGGAACCTATGGAAAGGGTGATGAGATCTGCCTTTTGTATCGCCTCCATATAAGCAGCATGCTGCTGGTCGTTTTCATCCTCAAGGATATTCAGCAGCTCATCGCTGCGGAGGCCATTTTCCCCAAAATTCTTCAGCTGTACAGCGCCATATCGATCCTCCAGCGCCGCAGCCACTCTTCCCACATAGGACTCCTTCTGTACGTCCTCCAGTCCATAGCCGCCAGCTATGCTGTCTCCCAACGCCACATAATGTACAATCTTATGTTCATAATCTCCAGGTTTTGCTGTCGTACAGGGCATCAATATCACAAACACCAGAACAACAATAAAAAAAATACGGACTATTTTCATAGCAAAACCTCCACAAGACATGATCTTGTAGTAGTCTCTCCAGAAATGTCCCAATTATTCTATTGCAGACTGGCATGATCTGACACCATGGAACTGACACATTAGCTGCGTTTTAGAACCCCTGAAACAACCCCAGCACTCCCATAAGGGACGGATATATCTGCCATGCAAGCGCTTTCATCTCTTCGTCGGGAGCTATCATATCCGGCACCATGATTACCTTCATGCCAGCGGCAGAGGCAGCACGGACGCCGTGAAAGGAATCTTCAATGGCATAAGTCCCTGCTGGATCCAGTCCCATCTCCCGGCAGGCAAGCTCATAGATCTCCGGATGGGGTTTGCTGTGAGTCACCATATCACCACAGACCACCGTCTGGAAATATTTCAACAGTCCTGCCTGCTCCAGTTCTTCCTCCGCCCTTACTCTTCTCGTGGAAGTGGCAAGCCCGGTCCGGTAACCATTGATCTTCAGATAGCTGAGAAGCTCTCTTGCCCCGCGTTTTACAGGCACCCCTTTTTCCTTTGTCTTTTCCTGAAACAAAGCAGAGGCTTTCTCCCGAAAATGCTCATAATCAAAATCTTCTCCATAGTAGTCCTGCACGATCTTTTTGGTCTCTGCGGCATTGGTACCGATACACCGGCAGAACACCTCATCAATACCAGATATTCCATAGCTTTCACCTATAATCTTCCAGCAGGCAAGCACCAGTGCCTCAGAATCAAAAATGACACCATCCATGTCGAAAATAACAGCCTTATTCATAACCTGTTCTCCTTTGCATTTTCCTGACATCATTATATACAAAAGCAGAAAAAAGATAAAGCGGTTTAATGACACCATCCATGTCGAAAATAACAGCCTTATTCATAACCTGTTCTCCTTTGCATTTTCCTGACATCATTATATACAAAAGCAGAAAAAAGATAAAGCGGTTTAATGACACCATCCATGTCGAAAATAACAGCCTTATTCATAACCTGTTCTCCTTTGCATTTTCCTGACATCATTATATACAAAAGCAGAAAAAAGATAAAGCGGTTTATGGTAATTTATAAATATTTTTATATTCCTTATATTTCTGATTAAAGTAGGTGTCCTCTCCCTTATCAAGAGTATCAAGATATTCATGGGTGTCAAAGGAATCCTCTTTGATCTGAATGACACAGACTCCGATGTTTGAACAATGGTCCGCCACCCTCTCAAAATTGGTTGCCAGCTCGCTGAGGATCAGTCCCGTCTCAATATTGCATTTTCCATTCTGGAGACGTTTTACGTGGCGCTTTTTCATTTTTTTGTTCAAGCGGTCTACTACTTCTTCCAAAGGCTCTATATCGTTTGCCAGCTCGTCATCCTCCTCTTCAAAGGCACGGATGGAAAGATTGAGGATATCCGTTACCGCCCTGGTAAATACCTGAATCTCTCCCACTGCTTTTTCCGAAAATTTAAGTTTCTGGTCGTAGAGTTTTCTCGCTGACTCCTCTATATTGATGGCATGATCAGAAATCCGTTCAAAATCCCCGATACAATGAAGGATCGTCGAGAGGCTGCGGCTGTCCTTCTCCGTCAGATTCCGGCTGCTGAGCTTCACCAGATAGCTTCCCAGTACATCCTCATAATGATCCACCTCGTCCTCCATCCGGTATACCGCCTTCGCCTTCTTCTCATCGTATTTGGTAATCAGAGACATGGCCTCCATCAATGCTTTCTGCGACAGTTCTGCCATCGCGGCCGCTACCTGCCTGCAGCGCTCCATGGCAAATGCCGGCTGCTCTAAAAATCTCTCGTCCAGAAGGGAGCCCATCTCTTTTTTCTCTTTTTCATCTTCATCCTCATGGATTGAGATATACGCCAGCTTCTCTAATCCCTTGGCAAAAGGAAGCAGGATCAGCGTGGCAAATACGTTGAACACCGTGTGAATTACAGCGATGCCGGCGGGACCCGCCACATCTCCAAAAAAATCAAAAGAAACAACAGCATTGATTGAATAAAATATTATCATAAAAACGGTGGTCCCTATGATATTAAAATAAAGGTGCACCAGCGCTGCCCGTCTGGCATTTTTATTCGCACCAATACTGGATATAAGTGCAGTCACACAAGTTCCAATATTCTGTCCCAGAATGATCGGAAAGGCTGTCCCATAAGTGATGGATCCAGTGGCACAAAGAGCCTGCAAAATACCCACAGAGGCAGAGGAGCTCTGAATCACTGCCGTGAGGAATGCCCCCGCCAGCATGCCCAGTACCGGATTGGAAAACATCGTAAGAACTCCCGTAAACTCAGGAACATCTGCCAGCGGCTTTACCGCACCGCTCATCGTATCCATTCCAAACATCAACACCGCAAAGCCGATCAGGATCATTCCGATATCCTTCTTTTTCTGGCTGTGAAGAAACATGATAAATACAATGCCCACCAATGCCAGGACTGGAGCAAAATTTGAGGGCTTTAGAAACTGCATAAAAAGATTATCGCTCTCAATGCCAGAAAGACTGAGGATCCATGAGGTGATCGTCGTGCCGATATTAGCACCCATGATGATACCAATGGCCTGATTTAACTTCATAATCCCCGAATTCACGAAACCGACCACCATCACTGTGGTAGCAGAGGACGACTGGATCACCGCTGTGACCATCGCTCCCAGAAGAACCGCCTTGACCGGGTTAGAAGTCAGTTTCTCTAAGATCCGCTCAAGCTTTCCCCCTGACACCTTGGTCAGTCCCTCTCCCATCGTATGCATTCCATACAAAAACAATGCCAGTCCACCAAGCATAGTCAGTACATCAAAGATATCCATAGGTTTCTCCTTTCAGCTTCTCTACCTGTATATACATTTACAAATGACCTTTTGACCTTTTGACTCTTGCATTATCATATTATTATACGTATGTAAATTTCAAATATACGCCGGGTAAATTTCATGTAAAATGTTAGTAAAGGAGCTGATAGGCTTCTTTTAAGATCGAAAGCGACCCAAATATAAACACTGCTCTTGCCGATTCCTGGGTGTCCTCTCTTCCACCACCTTCCAGTGCCCGTCCCAGCGCTTCTTTCATTGAAGCGCAGGGCTCTGCTGACACTCCTCTGCGGTCCAGCACCTCAGCGAGGATCTCTGCTGAAAGTCCCCGCCGGGAAGGCGGCGTTATGGTATATATTTTATCAAAAATACCCTCCGCCAGTTCAGCCATTTTTTCATAGTCTTTGTCTGCAAATACGCCCATAATTCCGATTTTTTTATTTTTTTTATAATAGGATAACACCGATTGGCGAAAAGAATACATGGCGGCCGGATTGTGGGCGCCATCTGCCACCACCACCACCGGATCACAGCTGATCTTTTCAAACCGTCCCTTCCATTGGGTTTGCTCAAATCCCTGCCGCAGCTGCTGTGGCGATATATCATACCTCCCCTTCAGCTGTCGGATGCACTCCAGGGCAAGACAGGCATTTTCCACTTGAAACGTCCCTGCCAGCGCAATGCGTATCCCCTGCCAGGAACCATAATCAAAAAGAAAGCCTTCCGAATCCGTCTCCCGGATGCAGATCTGATCCAGACTAACTTCCGTCATGGCCGTATTCTTTTGTGTACATGTACGCTGCAGGCATTCTTTTACCACCTGCTCTGTCTGGCACACCACCACTGGAACCTGCTCCTTTATGATTCCCGCTTTTTCCATCGCTATTTTTTCTAAAGTATCCCCAAGAAACTTCATGTGATCCATCGCTACTGGAGTGATGACAGAGCAAACCACATTTTTTACTACATTAGTAGAGTCAAGTCTGCCTCCCATCCCTGTCTCCAGAACCACAACATCACATTTCCAAGCTGTAAAGGCAAGAAATGCCGCCGCGGTCTCAATTTCAAATTCCGTGGGCAGAATCTCCCTGCCCTCCTGCATAATATGGATCGCTGCCTGCACATTGGAGAGGATATCGGCAAACTCTTCCTCCGATATATACACGACTTTCTCTCCCTGCATCCAGTGGATCTTTTCCCCCTCCTCAAAGACAGCCGGCGACACGTATCTTCCCACTTTGTAACCGGCATATGCCAGTGCCGTACTGATAAAAGATGCGGTGGATCCCTTCCCATTGGTTCCCGCAATGTGAATGAACTGCAGCTTCTCCTGGGGATCTCCTAAAAGCCCCAGCAGCCGTATTGTCGTATCAAGTCCCAGCCGGATCCCATCTCCGGCGTCTACATTTTGAATATGATCCATAGGCTCTCCTTACTCATATTTTTCTTTTGCTAAAAAGAGAACACCCCCTTTTAAAAAAGGAGGTGCTCTACCTATCCTGGTTTGACGGTGCCAATTGCACAGCGCCATTCTTGAGCTCTGCTTTATGGCACTGATCGCTTACGACAGCAGCATCCTGTCATTATCCATATCCTCACCGCTTGCCACGGCAAACTTGTGGAGCAGGTCATCTACTGTCAGTTTTTGTTTCTCTTCTCCGGAAATATCCAGGATGATCTTTCCACTATTCATCATGATCAGGCGGTTTCCATTGGCAATGGCGTCCCGCATGTTATGTGTGATCATTAACGTAGTAAGATTATCTTTCTTAATAATATTATTCGTTGTCTCCAGCACCTTGGCCGCTGTTTTAGGATCCAGGGCTGCCGTGTGCTCGTCCAGCAGAAGAAGCCTTGGCTTTTTCAGCGTAGCCATCAGAAGAGTAACTGCCTGTCTCTGGCCACCGGACAATAGTCCAACCTTGGAAGTGAGCCGGTTCTCCAGACCCAGATCTAAAATCTTCAGAAGTTCTCTGAACTGTTCTCTCTCCTGCTTGGAAATACCTCTGCGAAGTCCTCTGCTCTTTCCCCGCCGCATGGCAAGAGCAAGGTTTTCATCAATTCCCATCGTAGCTGCCGTTCCCATCATCGGATCCTGAAATACCCGTCCAAGAAATGCCGCTCTCTTATTTTCCGGCATCTTGGTGACATCGTTGCCATCAATGACAATACTTCCCTCATCCACATACCACACCCCGGCAAGGGCATTCAAAAGGGTGGATTTTCCGGCACCATTACCGCCGATCACCGTCACGAAATCTCCTTCGTTCAATTTCAGAGAGAGACCATCCAGTGCCAGCTTCTCATTTACTGTCCCCGGATTAAAGGTTTTATATATTTGTTTTACTTCCAGCATGTCAGGCCACCCCTCTCTTCACTGGTTTTACCAGATATTTTTTCTTCCAGTAAGGAAGAGCAAGAAACAGTGCCACTACCACAGCAGAGAGCAGTTTCAGCAGGTCGGTATCCATACCAAACCAGATCACCACCTGCAGCACAACATAGTAGATCACCGCTCCCAAAACCACGCTGAGCAATTTTAGTGCAAAATTACGGAATATTCTTTCAAATACTACTTTACCAATGATTACTGCCGCCAGTCCGATGACGATGGCGCCACGACCCATATTGATATCTGCAAATCCTTGATACTGGGAGCAGAGTGCTCCCGCCAGAGCCACTAATCCATTGGATATCATCAGTCCCAGAACCACATTCCAGTTCGTGTTGATACCCTGGGCACGGCTCATATTCGGATTGCAGCCGGTAGCTCTCAGGGAGCACCCAAGCTCCGTACCAAAAAACCAATACAAAATACCGATGATCACAATACAGAAAATCGACACCACAAAAATGGAATTCTGATACAAAGGCACATTTTTCACGTGCCGGAGAGATACCAGCAGATCATAATTCATAACACTGATCGCCTGATTTGCTTTTCCCATAATCTTTAAGTTGACAGAATACAGGGCAAGCTGGGTGAGAATTCCGGCAAGGATGGCAGGGATCCCCATAAACGTATGTAAAATTCCTGTCACCAGTCCCGCAAGCATTCCTGCTGCCAGCGCAGCCAGCATACTCACCCACACATTGTATCCATTCAACATCATCATAATGCTTACCGCACCACCAGTACAGAGTGACCCGTCCACGGTAAGGTCTGCTACATCCAGAATTTTATATGTGATATACACACCGATCGCCATGATTCCCCAGATCAATCCCTGTGCTGCCGCACCAGGCATGGCACTCAGCAATACTGAAATATCCAAATCGCCTTCCTCCAAATCACCGAGGGAAAAGAATTATTCTTTTTCCTCAGTCTCAATTTTCTCATAGCCTTCAGGAATCTCCAACTTCAATTCCTTGCAAATGCTTTCATTGTACTGTTTCGTTACCTTCGGAGCGTATTTTACCGGCATAGATGATACGTCGGTACCGTTTACAAGTATGTCGTATGCCATCTCTCCTGTTGTGTATCCTAAGTCATAATAGCTGATGGAAAGTGTCGCCACACCACAGCCTTTACACATTCCCACTTCACCAACTATTACCGGAACTCCTGCCGGCACACAAGTATTTTTTACGACCTCGGTATTGGCTGCCGCCGTATTGTCGGTAGGAATATAGATCACTTCACTGTTCTTCGCCGCACTGGCGATCACAGACGCGATATCATTGGAATCCACAAAAGAGTAGTTCGTACAGGTATATCCGTCTTTCTCAAGATAAGACTTGATCGTCTCAACCTGATACAGTGAGTTTGCCTCTGCAGAACAGTAGAACAGTCCTATTTTCTTGGCATCTGGGAACAGTTCCTTGATCATGGCTGCCTGCTCGTCCAAAGGCGCAAGATCCGAAGTTCCGGATACATTTATTCCTGTGCTTCCCTTCCAATCCTTGATGTCCAGCGCCGTAGCATAGTCGGTTACGGAAGTTCCGAGAATCGGAATATCCACCGTACCAGAAACAGCAGCCTGAAGAGGTGCTGTAGCATTGGCAAGAATCAGATCTACATTTCCAGAGACAAAAGAATTGATGATGGTGGCACAGGTAGGTGAATCTCCCTGGGCATTCTGTTCGTCAAATTTGACCTTATCCCCAAGCTTCTCCGTCAGCGCATCTTTAAATCCTTTGGTTGCCGCATCCAGTGCGTCGTGCTGTACCAGCTGGCAGATTCCCACGTTATAAGTCTTTCCGTCATCCCCGCCGCCTGATTCTGAAGTTCCTTTTTCCGCTCCGCCACAGGCAGTCAGCGATAAACTCATCACTGCCGTCAGTGCCATTGCGATTATCTTTCTACATTTCATCCTCATTCTCCTTTATATTTATTCCCGCGCGGGCAATGTGACAGACTCTGTCCCGCAAAATCTGTACTACAGACTCTGCCGTCACCGCCCGGCTTTGATTACGGATCACTTAATGATTCTTACCTTGATCACACCATCGATGGCTTCCAGATCTTTCACGATGGCCTCCGTTGCCTCACTGCAGATATCGAAGATCGTATAGGCGAAATCCCCCCGGCTCTTATTAACCATGTTCTCAATATTGATTCCATCCTTTGCAAATACATTCGTAAATTTGGAAAGCATGGAGTGGACATTTTTATGTGCAACAGCAATACGGCCCTCTGTGGTACAAACTCCGGCATCGCAGGTAGGATAATTGACAGAATTCACAATATTACCATTCTCCATAAACTCCCGGATCTGTTTTACTGCCATTTTAGCACAGTTATCCTCAGATTCCTGTGTAGAAGCACCCAGATGTGGTGTGACAATGGTGTTCGGAAGAGCTGCTGTCGTCGGATTCGGAAAATCCACCACATATTTTCTCACTTTGCCACTCTCCAATGCCGCCTTCATGTCCGGCTCATTGACCAGTGTATCTCTGGAGAAGTTTAGGAATACGACACCATCCTTCATCTTGTCAAAAGCTTCTTTATTAAACATTCCCTTGGTGGAGTCCAGAAGAGGCACATGAACGGTGATAAAGTCACACTCACTGTAGATCTCCTCATAAGTTTTGACAAGAGTGATATCCCTGGACATATTCAGTGCATTATCTACAGAAAGATATGGGTCACATCCGTATACTTCCATACCAAGACGGTTTGCCGCATTTGCCACCAGCACACCGATGGCGCCAAGACCGATAATTCCAAGTTTTTTACCTGAAATCTCGGTTCCTGCAAATGCTTTCTTTGCTTTTTCTGCCGCCTTCGCGATATCTCCATCCTCTTTATTGTCCTTCACCCACTCGATACCGCCGACGATATCCCTGGAGGCAAGGATCATAGCTGCCACAACCAGCTCCTTTACACCATTGGCATTAGCTCCTGGTGTATTGAACACGACAATTCCTTTTTCTGCACACTTCTCCAGCGGAATATTATTGACACCAGCGCCTGCTCTCGCCACAGCAGCCAGGTGATCCGACAGCTCCATTTCGTGCATAGACGCGCTTCTCACCAGCACAGCCTCTGCTTCATTTACATCCTCTACAATCTCATATTTATCATCCAGAAGATCCAGACCGCATGCCGCGATCGGATTCAGGCAGTTCACTTTTATACTCATACTTTCCCTCATTTCTGCGTCGCTTTCTGCATATAACCGATGTTTGTGGCAAGCAACGCGCAGACACAAACTCGTTGAGTGAAAAATTTATTTTTCACGCTTTCGCCTCTTCAAACTTCTTCATAAATTCAACCAGTTTCTCCACACCTTCCTTCGGCATCGCATTGTAAATGCTTGCGCGCATACCGCCTACGGTACGGTGTCCTTTCAGGTTCTCAAATCCCGCCTCTTTTGCCTCTTTGACAAATTTGGCATCCAGCTCCTCATTTCCTGTCACAAACGGCACATTCATCAGAGAACGGTCTTCTTTGCGGACCGTACCTTTGAACATTTCGCTGGAATCCAGGAAATCATAGAGAATTTTTGCCTTCTCTTCATTTCTCTCCTTCATCACAGCGAGGCCGCCCATCTTCTTGATCCATTTGAATACCTTGCCGCATATATAAATACCATATGCCGGCGGTGTATTGTAAAGGCTCTGGGCGTCAGAATGCGTCTTATACTGAAGCATGGTAGGGACTTTTTCATCCACGGTCTCAGGAATCAGGTCCTCACGGATAATAACGATCACAACCCCCGCCGGACCGATGTTCTTCTGAACACCGCCGTAGATCACTCCATACTTCTCCACATCTACAGGCTCAGATAAAAAGCAGGAAGAAACGTCTGCTACCAGTGTCTTGCCCTTTGTATTGGGAAGTGTTTTATATTTGGTTCCATAAATCGTATTGTTCTCGCAGATATACACATAGTCTGCATCTTCACTGATCGGAAGGTCGGAGCAGTCCGGAATATAGGAAAAGGTCTCATCCTCAGAAGAAGCGATCTTATTCGCCTTTCCATATTTGCATGCCTCCTGGTATGCTTTCTTTGCCCACTGTCCGGTAACGATATAATCAGCCACACCGTTTTTCATCAGATTCATCGGAATCATCGCAAACTGCTGGGATGCTCCTCCCTGCAGAAACAGCACCTTATAATTATCTGGAATATTCATCAGCTCACGAAGGTCTGACTCTGCGGTTTTGATGATCTCATCGTACGCTTTGGAACGATGACTCATCTCCATCACCGACATCCCGGTTCCTTTGTAATCCATCATCTCTTCTGCTGCTTCCTTTAATACCTCTTCCGGTAAAACAGCTGGTCCTGCTGAAAAATTGTACACTCTAGCCACTGCTAAAACCTCCTTAAAATATCATTTATAAATCATTGGTATATTCAGTCAGGGTTTCCCCCGGCGAAACTTACTTCTTTAAATCTTCTTCGTTAAAAGCTTCCTCGATGGGAGCACCCGGTGCCACCATCGGCCACACCTTGTCATCCTGCGCCAGAGAACAGCAGATTACCACCGGCTCATCGGACTCCATCGCCGCCTTCAGCACTTCGTCTGTCTCTTCGCGTCTGGTAATGTGGTACGCCTTCGCCCCCAGCGCTTCAGATACCTTTACATAATCCACCTTATCCTCTAATATTGTATTAGAATAGCGTTTTCCATAGAACAATGTCTGCCACTGGCGAACCATCCCCAAGGCATGATTATCGAAGATCACCTGGATAATGGGGATGCGGTAACGGGATGCGGTAGCAAGCTCATTCATATTCATACGGAAACATCCGTCCCCGGCGATGTTGAATACATGCTTCTCCGGCATTCCCACCTTTGCCCCGATACAGGCGCCCAGTCCATAACCCATGGTTCCCATGCCTCCTGAAGTGAGGAAGGTGCGTGGGTTTTTATATTTAAAATACTGTGCCGCCCACATTTGATGCTGTCCTACATCTGTAGAAATAATGGCATCTCCCCCTGTCAGCTCGTTGATCCGCTCAATGATGTAGGGACCTGTCAGCACATCATCCCGGTACTGCATCGGCAGTGCCGCCTTTCTGGCAAGCACTTTGTCAACCCAGGGCTTATGATACTGATTCTCCAGTTTTTTATTTAAGATCTCCAGAATAGATTTAAGATCTCCTACGATGGAGTAATCCACCTGAATGTTTTTGTTGATCTCTGCCGCATCAATATCAATATGAACAATCTTGGCATTGTAGGCAAACTTACTGGCATTTCCAATCACGCGGTCGGAAAAACGCACGCCCAATGCGATCAAAAGGTCGCACTCCGTCACACTCAAATTGGCGGTTTTGGTTCCGTGCATGCCAAGCATGCCTGTATAATACTCTTCCGTTCCATCAAAAGCACCTTTTCCCATCAACGTATCCGTAACCGGCGCATCCACTTTTTTAACAAATTCTTTCAGCTCTGCGCTGTCCCCGGATAAGATATTTCCGCCACCCACAAAGATCATCGGCTTTTCCGAGCTGCGGATCGCCTGAACCACCGCTTCGATATCGCTCTCTTTGATGGTATCTGTCTTTCTCTGGATGATCTCCGGAGTCTGCGGTGCAAATTCTGTGACAGCCGCTGTCACATCTTTGGGGATGTCCACAAGAACTGGTCCCGGTCTGCCGCTCTGGGCGATCTTAAAGGCACGTCTCACCACGCTGGCAAGATCATTGATATCCTTTACGATAAAACTATGCTTCGTGACTGGCATCGTCACACCGGCGATATCCACCTCCTGAAAACTATCTTTTCCCAGAAGCGGAAGGGTAACATTACAGGTGATCGCCACCATCGGAACCGAATCCATATAGGCGGTGGCGATTCCCGTTACAAGGTTTGTCGCCCCCGGACCGCTGGTCGCCATACAGACACCGACCTTTCCAGTGGCCCTGGCATAACCATCTGCCGCATGGGAAGCACCCTGCTCATGGGATGTGAGCACATGGCGCAATTTATCCTGATAACGATATAACTCGTCATATACATTTAATATGGCACCTCCGGGATATCCGAATATGGTGTCAACTCCTTGCTCCAGTAAACATTCTATTAAGATTTGGGAGCCGTTTAACTGCATAAATATGCACCTCTTTCCAGTATAGTGTAATTAATTCAATTCATTTTTCAGAATCGCTCCTGTATTTCCTGAGGTGACTAGGTTGGCATAACGTGCCAGATAACCAGTGGTGATCTTCGGTTCTCTCGGCTGCCAGCTCTTTCTTCTCTCAGCAAGTACCTCATCACTTACAGCGAGCTCCAGCTTGTTGGCAGGAATATCGATCCGGATCTGATCGCCCTCTTCTACCAGCGCAATGGGACCGCCCACTGCTGCCTCCGGCGATACATGGCCAATGGAAGCGCCTCTGCTGGCTCCGGAAAAACGTCCGTCTGTGATCAGTGCCACAGAAGATCCAAGTCCCATACCTGCGATGGCAGATGTCGGGTTGAGCATCTCTCTCATGCCCGGACCGCCTTTTGGTCCCTCATAGCGGATGACGACCACATCCCCTGCCACAATCTTTCCATTCTTGATGGCATCGATGGCGTCCTCTTCGCAGTCAAAGACTCGTGCTGGACCCTCATGGACAAGCATCTCTTCTACTACAGCGGAACGTTTGACGACGGCGGAATCCGGCGCCAGATTTCCCTTTAGGACGGCGATTCCTCCGGTTTCACTGTAAGGATTTTCCACCGGACGGATCACTTCAGGATTTTTATTGATGCATCCCTCGATGTTCTCACCCACGGTCTTTCCTGTCGCTGTGATAAGATCTGTGTGGAGAAGTCCTTTTTTATTCAATTCATTCATGACGGCATATACGCCGCCGGCTTCATTCAAATCTTCTATATAAGTATGGCCTGCTGGTGCCAGGTGACACAGATTCGGTGTCTTGGCGCTGATGGCATTTGCCTCATCCAGATTCAGGTCTACCCCTGCTTCATGAGCAATAGCCGGAAGATGCAGCATGCTGTTGGTTGAACAGCCTAATGCCATATCCACGGTCAGGGCATTCATAAATGCCTTCTCCGTCATGATGTCCCTTGGACGGATATTTTTCTCATAAAGCTCCATTACTTTCATTCCGGCATGTTTTGCCAGCTTAATACGCTCTGAATACACTGCCGGGATCGTTCCATTTCCTTTCAGCCCCATGCCGATGGCCTCCGTCAGACAGTTCATACTGTTTGCGGTGTACATACCAGAACAGGAACCGCAGGTCGGACAGGCATGGCTGACAAAATCATCCACTTCTTCTTCTGTCATCTTTCCTGCCGCATGGGCGCCCACTGCCTCAAACATACTGGAAAGGCTTGTTTTCTTTCCCTGTACGTGTCCGGCGAGCATCGGACCGCCGCTGACAAATACGGTGGGTACGTTCACTCTGGCTGCCGCCATCAGAAGCCCCGGTACGTTTTTATCACAGTTTGGCACCATAACCAATGCATCAAAAGCATGGGCAAGCGCCATACACTCGGTAGAATCCGCGATCAGATCCCTGGTCACGAGGGAATATTTCATCCCCACATGCCCCATGGCAATTCCGTCACAAACCGCGATCGCCGGAAATACGATAGGCGTTCCTCCTGCCATCGCCACGCCGAGTTTCACTGCTTCTACAATTTTATCAATATTCATGTGCCCTGGCACAATCTCATTATAGGAGCTGACGATACCTACTAACGGCTTCTCCAGTTCCTCTTTTGTCATTCCCAATGCATTGAACAGGGAACGCTGTGGTGCAGTCTGCATCCCCTTCTTTACTGAATCACTCTTCATATCTATTGCTCCTTTCAAATACCAATCCTTCTATATCTACTTAATCTCCTCACAGATGGCAAAGCCATCCCGATTCTTTTATCCTAGTGAATCTCCTCACAGATGGCAATGTGATCCCGATCTATCTGTCCTACTTAATCTCTTCACAGATCACATTCCCCATCTCCACAGTTCCCAGACAGGTCTTTCCCTCATCCATGATATCAATGGTACGCAGTCCTTTTTTCAGCACTGCCTTTACTGCATTTTCGATGGCGTCGGATTCCTCGATTAGATTAAAGGAATATTTTAACATCATAGCGGCAGATAATATAGTCGCGATAGGATTTGCCTTATTCTGTCCGGCAATATCTGGTGCAGAACCGTGACTCGGCTCATATAGCCCCAGCGTACCCTCTCCAAGACTCGCCGAGGACAGCATACCGATAGAGCCGGTCACCATACTGGCCTCATCGGATAAGATATCCCCAAACATATTCTCTGTCAGGATCACATCAAATTGTTTCGGATCCTTTACCAGCTGCATGGCACAGTTATCCACCAGCATATCCGTCAATTCTACTTCTGGATAGTCCGCGCTGACTTCCTTCACGACCTTTCTCCAAAGTCTGGAGGAATCCAGCACATTTGCCTTATCCACACTGCAGACTCGCTTATTCCTCTTCATCGCAATATCAAAGGCCCATTTTGCGATGCGTCGGATCTCAATCTCATTATATGTAAGAGTATCCGTAGCCTGAAGACAACCGTCTACCTCTTTCGTATATCTCTCACCAAAGTAAAGTCCTCCCGTCAGTTCCCTCGTGACGACGAAATCAAAACCGCCCTCTGTCAGTTCTTCTTTCAGCGGACACGCTCCGCTCAGTTCGTCAAAAAGCACAGCCGGCCGAAGATTACAGAACAGCCCCAGACCTTTACGGATCTTTAGAAGTCCCGCCTCCGGTCTCTTATCCGGTGGCAGCTGGTACCAGTTGCTCTGCCCTACATTACCGCCGACGGCCCCCAGAAGCACGGAGTCACTGTTTTTTGCCCTCTCCAGAGTCTCCTCTGTAAGCGGTTCCCCGTAAGCATCGATGGAACAGCCTCCCATCAGCAGTTCTTCATATTCAAATGTATGTCCATAAACCTCTCCAATTTTATTCAATACCTTCTTTGCCTCTCCCACGATCTCCGGTCCGATGCCGTCGCCTGGGATGACTGCGATATGATAATTCATAAATGTTCCTCCCAAATAGGTTAGTGTATAATAACCCATGTTTCTAAATTATTAACTTTTTTAGTATATAGCAAAACAACTTGAACTGTCAAGTCCGCATACTGTTTTTTGCCTTCCGGCGGCAAGAAAAATTATGGAAAATGAAGCGCCAGACCAGAATGCCAAATCCTGCTCCTGCCGTGTCGATCAGCACATCTTTTACATTTCCATCCCTGCCAGGAACAAATAATTGATGGATCTCGTCGCTGGCAGCATACATAATACAGAGCAATAATGCTACTATCATTCTCTTCTTATTGGTCTTCGTCATACAGCCAAGAGGTATCACCCACAATACAGCTAACAATGCGTATTCGCTGAAATGTGCCGCTTTGCGGATCGGAACATGCAGAATTTCTGCTTTTTCTTCCAGATCCTCTTCTTCCCAGTCCAAAAAGGGAAGCCCCGCCACCGCCTTTATTATTTTATAAGAGATCCCGTCACTGGTCTCTGAGGATTCCACCGCCGGCGCAGCGGAAAAGGAAAAGATCAGAACCATCCACATCACCACTGGCACAAAAGACAAAACGCACACTATTTTCTTCATACTGCAACTCCATTTTTTTAAATTTCTTTGATAATACTACAAATTTTACTTGATTTCAACCTATCTATATAATAAACTAAGATATATACATATTCGATTAGGAGGCATATAACATGGATGTAATAGAAAAAATTGACTTTGATAAAGTGGGAAAGCGCATGAAACAGCTTAGAAATGAACAGGGGATCACACAGGAAAAGATCGCGAAAGATCTTGGAAGCACCATCGCTTTTGTCAGCAATATTGAAAACAACCGGACAAAGATCAACCTTCGTGTGCTGATGTACTACTCAAAGCTTTGCCACATTTCTATTGATTCTCTTCTCAATGCCGGAAATCCGGAATTGATCGAGGCAGATGACGATTCTGTTGTCGACCAGGAGATTTCAAGAGTTTTAAAACATTATACCATGGAAGAAAAAATCAAGATCCTCAAAATGCTTAAGATCGGAAAAGAGCTTAAACTGGAGGATGACTAGACAGGGGTATGTATTAGATCTTGATGCAGAAGGGCATAGTTAATAAACTATGCTGTTCTGCTTTTTAAAGAGGGGTGCGGACGATTTTGGGAGCTGGCACTTTAGCCGGTCTCAAAAATCGCCCGCACCCCTTTCGCATTTTAAGGGATAATATTTATGTATTAAAACTACTTAGCACCTCAAAAAATTCATTTATGTTTGAGCCTTTTCTCTCTAGTTTTTCCCAATCATAAATAGTGGAAGTTTATATTTGAAACTGTAGGCAGCTCCTGTTATTTCAACTTTTTCACGGAGCTGAAACTTCCATAGATCTTTTTGCCCTTTGCTCCTTTCTTATAAGCTCTCACCTTAAAGTAAGTGGCCTTACCCTTCTTTACCTTTTTCACGCTATAAGAAGTCTTGCTGGTTGTGATCTTCTTCACATTTTTCTTCAGCTTTTTATCTGTCGAGTAGCGTATCTCATAACCAGCTGCTCCTTTTACCCTGCTCCACTTTACTTTGGCTTTGTTCCCTTTTATGAATCTGACGGATAAGCCTTTGACCTTAGCCACCTTAATCTTATCTGTTCCAGGCTCTGTATTTGATTCTGGTTCCGGTGTTATCACCGGGGGCTGGGGCACCGCCGGAGGCGTCACCGATGGAGTCTGGGAAGCTGCCGGGGGATCTGTCACAACCGGCTCCGGCTCAAAATACCAGTAATCGAACTTGAACAGCTCCTCCTCCGAAGAACCGGTAAAGCACAGGTACAGGTCATGGATTCCCATAATTTTTTCTACATTAGTATTAAATATCTGGTACTGCTCTGTACTGCCTGTATCAGAAATCTTTACCTTTCCGATCAACGGACCATCCTCAGAATCCAAACGAAGTTCAATGGCTGCATCTTTATCCCCTTCACTGGCTGCCGAGGCATGGAAACGGATCGGCCCCTTCTCGCCAAAATCCACATTTCTTACTTTCAGGCTGCTTCCATTCTTTACACTGCACACATTGATACCTTCCTCCGGGGAACCCTCCGTCTTTACATCCGTTCCCCAAGAAAATGTCTCCGCTTCCACCAGATCATAGGGATTTAATTCACGGATTGGCTCCGGACCTTCTTTGGTCATATTCAGTTGTGGGAATGTACCATCCTCATTATAAGTAAATTCTTCTACACAAACCGAACGGTGATAATTTCCTCCACCAGGCAGCGCCTGATTATGGTAGAACAGGTAAGAGTGTCCCATAAAGTCCACAACACCTGGATGGTTCGTAAAACATCCTCCCTGGTATGGCATAATCACTCCCTGATACTTCCAGGGTCCCGTAGGGGACGTGCTGGTGGAATAGGCAAGATGTTCGTCATTTTCATCAGGAGCAAATGCCGCATAAACCATATAATACAGGTTGTTACGTTTATAAAACCAAGGACCCTCTCCATAAGAACAAGTACGATCTTTATTCCCCTCTCCAAAACTCTCGACATTCATGTCAATATCGACAATTCCTGTAGTTTTATCATAAGAGATCATATCCTCATTCAGTTTGACATAACGCAGCTTCGGATTTCCAAAATACAGGTATGCCTGCCCGTCATCATCAATATATACTGTGGGGTCAATATTATTCCAGTCTCCCTGATCTACCAGCGGTTTTCCGATGGCATCCTCAAACGGACCCTCAGGACTATCGCTGACACCTACACCAATCACCATGCCACCGTTTTTTTTATGCAAGGGAACATACAAATAATATTTTCCGTCCCGTTCCACACACTGGGGAGCCCAGGCACGGTCCTCAGCCCATTTAAAGGAGTCTTTGGACATAATGGTTCCATGATCCGTCCAGTTTACCATATCCTTGGTAGAATAACATTTCCAGTCAAACATGGTGTAAAAATTTTCTACCAGTTCATCCTCATCATGGGATGTATACAGATATAATGTGTCTCCATGCACCATCGGCGCAGGATCCGCCGTATACACATTCTGCACGATGGGATTTTCTGCCGAAACTTTCTGCGGCAGAAGAGTAACGGTCAGACTTAAAGCCATCGTGATCCCCACTAATTTTTTTATTAATGCTTTTTTTCTCATATTCATCCTCCTATTCTACTGTCACAAATGCATCCGACTGGCTCAGTATTCCGCCCTTGGAATCCACAATAGTTAAAATGTACCTGCCAGGCTGTATTGGCGCCTTCATACTACTGCTGTCTCCTGCTGCCTTTGACATAGCTGGATCCTTTTCATCGAAAGCTGACAGACCGGAAGGCGCCAGCCAGATCGTCTTCGTCCCATCGGATAAAACATCCGAAAAACGGAATTCCTCCCCGCTGCTTACAGTAATGTCAGAATCAAGGATTCGATTGGCTTCTGTCACCGAAGTGGTAAACACGACCGTCTCGCTGTCTGTCTTTAGTATCCAGGTTCCGGCAGTAGAGATCTCATAACCATTTTCAACGGCTTTTCCATTGAGGGTATAGGCATGCTCTGCCGATAGTTCCAGCACCAGCGGTCTGATCTTAGACACATTTACATTCTGACCCTCAGTAACATTTGCAATATCAGAGGCTTCCCCCACATACAGCGTAAAGGTAGAGGCACCGGATACAGAACCATCTGCATAGCGGATATAGAGTTTGTATTCCCCCGGCTCTTTTGGAATATCCATACTCTTTTCATTTCCCGCTGCCTTCGTCATGGCATCACTTTCCACAAAGGAAGACGTTCCCTCCTTTGCCAGCCAGACCTCATCTTCCTGCTGCAGCAGTCCGCGGCGCGGCAGTTTCTGTCCTGCTGCCAGCCTAACATTTGCTGCCAGCTCATAATCGGTATCCGGGATTACATCCTGCCCCACCATATAGACATAATCGTCTTCCAGGCCAGAATACAATACCGTTTCATACCCTTTCAGCGGCCAGATGTACTGCTCGTTCACATACTGGTCCAGGCTGCAGTTTGGCGCTGTGGTCTCAGACCGGTCTGTGTTGGAAAAACCGTTGGTGACGATCATATCATGTTTCCTGCGCCAGTCATTTAATTCGTAGACATTACGAATAATATTAGTCACCACATTGCTGTCAAATTTAATGTAGGCACTTCCTTCGTCAGGATGGAATCCGTTGATCATCTTGCTCCCATTTGCAGTCTGTTTCTTACGCTTGGCATTGATATAGTTGAAACTCATTTCCGAATACTCTGTCCAGTCGTCATTTCCCTGTTTGCCCAAAGTATAGATTCCACCTGCATCCTGCAGCAGGGAACAGATCTCCTCCACACGGTTGTAATTTACATGATTGTTCTTGGATGTGTCTGTGGGAACCCCCGGAAGCTGTGAGTCGCTTCCCGTCTCCCCGTCAAAGTTGCACCATCCCCAGCCGATGCTCATGCCGCTGTAAGAACATTTATACACAAAGTTGTGAAGAACCTGCATATTATAAGTAAAGAAAGAAGTGATCGGAGAATTGCCTGGGAAGAAGTAACAGTTCTCATATAAATAATTGTTGGTAATCGTTATATTTTTTGGAACAGACTCCGTGCCATCCCGGAACTTCTCTTTCTCCGGTCCCGCTGCATTGTTTGCTTTTACATGGTGTATCTCAGTGTCGTTTTCATATACGTGCTGGGGATGTCCTACGACAATCCCGGCTCCACCAGTGTGGGCAATGTAATTGCCGGTAACTTCACAATCCCATACGTCATTTTCCAGATGGGCGCCCAGATAACCGGTATGACGGATCTCTCCATTCAAAACCCGGATGTTTTTGGCGGAATTGATATGAATCGCCGCAGGAGGCACATCATAGGAACGATAGATGTCGTCATGCTGGTTCACATTAGCAAATTTGGTGAGAACAATGGAACCCTGCACCGAAGCATAACCGTGGGATCCTTCCAGCTCATACAAATTCCAGTCCGTATAGGCAAATCCAAGTCCATCAAAGGTAATGTTCTGCACATAATCGGAAGCCGGCTTATCCCCGCACATTTCAATGATCGTATCCGTCTCCGGAATGATCACTTCTGCGCTGTCGATGTCTTCTCCCTCTCTTGGTATGTAATAGAGCATGCTTCCCGCCTGGTCAAAATAAAACTCACCGGGGTTCTCCAGCCATTCAAATACATTGGTCACATCATTGGATTTGGTGGGACTATATTCTGTGTTCCATCCGAGATTCTGTGCCAGCGCGCCATAAGGCATCTGCAGATTTACCTGGGTATCTCCCTCTTCCGTGAGAGAAAGGGACTCGGCACAAACCAGCTGCTGCGCCCAGGTAGAACCGGACTCAAGCTCAATATTCTGCGGATTTCTCGTATCCGCCGGCAATCCAAAAGATGCGGAAAATACAGCGCCGGTATAGATCTTTGTCGTGCTCGGAGCCCATGCCCATTCTGCCTGCCCTTTGGCCACCGTATAGCTGCCAAGGGGCCGAGCCGGCTTCTGTGACTTGCTGGTCATGGAAGCGCGCTCCCCGTTCACATAGATGGCGCGTAACTTTTCAGAGCGCTCCAAGGGAACTTTATATGCAGTCACTCCCTCACGGAGCCAGTTCACATCTTCTGCTTTCTGCCACTTTCCTTCAAGCTTTTTACCACCGCTGAATACAGGAGCCGCACCCTTGGCAGCCCGGTAGATCACAGCGCCCTGTTCCGTCCCGGAATCCTTTGAGTCAAATAAGATGGTGTCCTCCACTGGATAAAATCCCCCTGCGATCTCCACTATGATATCGCCCTTTGATTTATCCAGGCCGCGCACCGCTTCTTTGGCACGGGTCAGCGTCTTAAAAGGATGTGAGATGGATCCGTCGCCCTGATCATCACCATCCGCTGACACATAAAATGTCGGTTCCGTTTTGACATCCGGAGCCGGTCCATCGGATGCCACTGGCGGATTGATGTCTGGTGCTGCAGATGGCTGCGCCGTAGGATCCGGCACTGGTACCGGTTTCTTTCTGACTGGTACTGCTTTTTTCTTCACTGTTACCTTCACCTTTCCAATAACCTTTTTCTTCTTTTTCTTTTTGATCTGATACGTTTCTTTTACCGTGATCACAGCTTTTCCAGCCTTTTTCCCACGAACCACCCCATTTTTTGTAACAGAGGCAATCTTTTTTTTACTGGAAGAAAAGACATACTTTCTCTTTTTCTTCTTATTCCTGATCTGGATCTTTTTCGTCTTTCCTGCGAAAACTGTGATCCTGGTCTGCTTCAGGGAGGTCTTTTTCGCCGCCCAGGCGGTTGTACCCGGCATAATAAGGGATACTGCCAGAGTTCCCAAAAGCACACCATTTACTAGTTTTTTTAACATTCGCATAAGCCTCTTTCCTTTTTATATTTTACTATAGTATACAAAAATCCTCCCTTCTTTTCAAGCTCCTTTGTTTTATTTGCATAAATCAAACAAAAAAAAACAAGAACTGACTCTCGTCACTCCTTGTTTTCTTGTTTCTATATTTTATTTACTCTCTGGACCACACAACGCCTTCTCTCGTATCTTTTATGAGAATGCCTTTTGCCTTCAGTTCATCCCGGATCTCATCCGCCCTGGCAAAATTCTTCTCCTTTTTTGCTGCCGCCCGCTCTGCGATCTTTTGTTCCACATAGGCAGACAATTCTTCATCCACCTCTGTCTCTTCTCTCTCCCATGCCCGTTCCAGTCCCAGGGACAATACACTGTCCATCTCTGTAATGATCTTACGCTTGGCAGCTCCTGGCATATCTTCTTTGAGGACGTCATAGAGTACCGTAAGCCCCATAGAAGTATTTAGGTCATTTCCCATAGCCTCTGCAAACTTTATGCGGTATGCCTCTACTTTCCCATCCTCAGCTTCGCCTTCCTCTGGCACTGACGCCACCCGCTTCATCAGTTTCTCATAAGCGGCTGCCACGTTGTCCAGACCCTCGTAGGAAAATTCCAGCGGTTTGCGGTAATGGGACTGAAGACAGAACATCCGGTAAACCATCGGATCGTATCCCTTTTCTTCCAAAAGGGACACCGTGAGAAATTCTCCCTTGGATTTACTCATCTTGCCGCTCCTGGTATTGAGATGATTCACATGGAACCAGTAATTACACCATTTATGTCCAAGATATGCCTCACTCTGGGCGATCTCGTTGGTGTGGTGCGGGAAAATATTATCCACGCCGCCGCAATGGATATCCATATACCCGCCAAGGTGTTTGATGCTGATGCTGGAGCACTCGATATGCCATCCCGGATATCCGACGCCCCAGGGACTATCCCATTTAAGCTCCTGATTGTCAAATTTGGATTTGGTAAACCAGAGGACAAAATCCGTCTTATTTCTCTTATTGGTATCCTCCTCCACATCTTCCCTGACACCTACCTGGAGTTCTTCTTCCTTCTGGGATGACAGAACATAGTAATCCTTCAGCTTGGAAGTATCAAAATATACATTGTCCCCTGCTACATAAGCATATCCTTTTTCAAGAAGAACTTCGATCATATCAATAAACTCACCGATACAGCCCGTCGCCGGCTCTACCACATCCGGTCGTTTGATCCGCAGCTTTTCACAGTCCTGAAAAAATGCTTCGGTATAAAACCTGGCGATATCCATAACGGATTTATGTTCTCTTTTGGCGCCTGCCAGCATCTTATCTTCCCCGGTATCCCCGTCACTGGACAGATGTCCCACGTCTGTAATATTCATAACCCGCTTCACATCATACCCTGTAAAACGAAGATATTTTTCCAGAACATCTTCCATAATATAGCTTCTCAGGTTACCAATATGGGCAAAATGATACACCGTCGGTCCGCAGGTATACATAGCCACCTTTCCCGGTTCATTCGGTACAAATTCTTCCACCTTTTTGGAAAGGGTATTGTATAAACAAGTCTTAGCCTTCATAACTCTCCTCCATTCTGGCTGACACTGATTTCTGTATGATTATATTACTTTTTATCCTGCAGGTCAAGGTCAGACAGGGATTCAAATGCTTCGATCACCGCATCCACAGACATTTTATCTACAAGGAAATAGTCCATCCCATCCTTGTCAACCCGGTAGAAATTCGTACCGTCATAGGGCAGATAACGGACCGTCACATCCCGCCCCTCCTCATGGTACACTGCTGTCAGCACGGGTTTCTTGCTCTCTGGTTTGACAGACTCTTTCGCCGCCGAAGTAAACTCCAGTAAAAATGCCTTGGAATACGGTGTCAGGAAAGCATCCTCCTGGTCTGCGGGCACAGTTTTTCCATTCAGAGTCCAGATGTTTTTCTCCTTGCCGTCCTCACCCTGTTCGGAATCATGGGTTACTGTAATCTTTTTGCCGGAGTGCCCTATTGTCATTTCATAGCCTTTTATGTCCGAAGCAAGAGTGGAATATACGCTGTGATCCATATAGGTGTAGGCATCCGCCCCCATCATGCTCTCTGCCTTGTCTGCGGACAGGGTATACACATTTTTGGATCCTTTCAGACTCACATAATAACTTCCATTTTCATCTTTTTTTCCCACATACAAGGTGTAGCCCTTGGTATCCTGGTACTTCTCTGGCACAACATTTGCCTTATTGCTGCTCTTTCCCACCATGGACGCCGAATCAGAATCTTCTTTTTCCTCTGGGATCTCATAACCATCTTTGAGGTCAAAATAGCCCACCTGGATCTCTGCTGCCGGATCATCCAGGCCATATTTTTTCTTGTCGGAACACTGGTATTCCACTAGTTCATCAAAAGAAACTGCCGTATAAAAACCCTGCAGCGTCGCCCAGTCATTGGTAGAGGATCCCGCCAGAGGCTTTTTATAAGGCTCTGAGATCACCCAGTTCGTATAGGCATCCACTTTCTTATCATCGGGAACGATCTCCGCTAAAAAAGTCGTTTTATCATTGTTTTTTACAGAAATCTTCGTCAGATAATCGGCATTGATCTCCGCGATCTCTTCTTTGGCGATCAGAGTATTTTTCTCTACATAAAGAGAACTGTACAGTGTATCCGTAAAAGTATAGATCTTATCGCTGTCCGCTGTCATTCCGTAATTACCACCGCTGACAGGGACCGTATCCCCAAAGCGAATCTCCTGGGACTTGCCATCGGATGTAGTTATTTTTACCGTCATCTGTGGTTTTTCCAAACCATACTCTTGTTTGCTTCCACTGTCTCCTGCCAGTTCTTTTGTGGCAGTCACCGGACTCAGAGCCTGGAACATGCTCTCCACCGCTTCCTGGTCTACAGGAGCTTCTGGGAGGTCCTCCAGTTTCCAGCCCTCTCCCTCTTTGTGCAGAGAAACGGGGTTTTCTCCTTCTCTGGCGACGGAGATCGCCGTGATATTGTCCTTCTCCACATGAAAAACCTGCACTGTTTCTGAGGTACTCTCCTGCTCCCCGCTATTCTCATCCTCTCCCTGGGGCACAAGAAAATACAAAGCAATAGCTGCCACCATTAAAACACAGAGCCCTGCCAGGGTGAGTGCCTGCTTCTTTCCCTTTGACATCAGTTCTTCCTCCTTCTGAACCAGATCACAAAACCAGCTGCCAGCAGAACAAGAGGAAGTATCACCACGAGAACAACCGTAAAGAATACGCGGTCACCCTCCTGGATCATCACCGTCTCCATGTTCAGGCTTCTTGTAGGAATCGCCAGATTAGCAGTCTCGCCCCCCGTGAGCCAGGTGGCAGACTTAAGTACCACCGAGCGGTTTCCAAACTGGTTACTGGATATATATGTGTCTGCATTAAAATTGGAGGAAGCAAACAGGACGATCTTCGTCGCCTTTCCCTGCCCCTGGGTGTTTTCTGCATACACATCCGTTATGGCTGCCGCCACCGCAAAAGGTCCACTGATATCCTTATCTTCTTTTTCCAGTGTCGTGGCTTTTTCATTGGTTTTGGAAAATGCGGAATCTGTCGTAGTCAGAAGAGGATCTACAGTCAGGGTGCTCCTCACATCACTCTGAACCGTCAGTCCCTTGGTTCCCTGAACGATCACTGGGGCACTTTCTGTAAGTTCTTCCATGATCTCGTGCTCCTTTGCATTTCCCACAAAGGCCGTCGGATTCTGCTGGGATATCGCTCCTTCTGCATCCAGCACAAATCCCTCTGCAACGTTGACCCCATAGTCTGCCAGAAGTTTGTAAAAATTTGTCATTTCCTTCTCTGGCAGCGCATTGATATAGATCATCGCCTTTCCACCGTTTTTAAAATATTCAGAAAGAAGGTTGTATTCCTCTTCATTGAAGTCATATACTGGTCCATTGATCAAAAGGATCCGGCAGTCCTCTGGAACGCTTTTTGCTGAAGCTGTGGCAAGTTCTGCTGAATCAATATTGGACTTATCCAGGATCTCCTGAAAACTGCTGCCGATCTCTCCCTCTCCATGGCCGGAGGTATAATACAGCTTATTGGTGTTGTCACTGGTCACGATCTGCAGTGCCGCAGTGATCTGTCCCTCTGCATCCAGCGTGTTCGTATATCCGCCAGTCATATAATCCATATCCTGCACCAGCATTTTTGTGGCTGAAACCAGACGCTTCTTATCTTTTGTCTCATTCACCACAATTACATCATTATCCTGAATCTCCTCATCGGTAAATTGCTTGGAAAAATTCGGGTAAACCACCGGATCCTTGTCTACCACCTCAATATTCCCCAGCCCGTTGTACTGTTCAAGAACCTTCTCGATCACACTCTGCTGGTTGCCCTCCTGGCACATATAATACAGCTTTACCTTATCTTTAATTCCCTGTGCCAGCTTCTTTGTGTCCTCCGTCAGCGTATATTTTTTGTCACTGCTGAGGTCTACTGAAATATTCATTTTATTTACTATGAGATTTAATACCACCACAAGCACGATAACGATCACCATAACGAGGGTCTGATAGCCGCCCATCTTGAACTTACGGTTTTTAAAGCTCTTTTTTACATCTTTCATTTTGTCCTCCATACACTAATTCCACCTTTTTTTCTTGATCCTCTGTATTGTAATAAATACAAACAGAAAACTGACACTGATATAATAGATCAATGCACTGACATCAAATATTCCCAGTGCAAAATTGCTGTATCGGTCCACGATGGAGATCGAGCTCAGCGTATTTCCAAGAAGATTATCAAATGCCTCTGTATTCAATATGAAAGCGGCCGTCAGCCCCGCCTCAGCCACAATTCCGATCAGCGCTGAGAGCCATCCATTGTGGATCCACATATTCAGTACGAAAGCAAGGATCAGCACGAGCACTGCCAGAAACCAGAATACAAAGGTATGTCCTGTGGGAAGCATCACCGCAAGGCTGCTCATCAGGTACGTAAAGATCATGATGACGCCGGATGCCACCGCTGCGATCACCTGGCTCTCTGTCAGGGAAGAGATAAACATGCCGATGGCGATATAGGCGGAACCCAGCAGGAAAAATCCCAGTGCACTTCCATAGGCGATGGCAAAATCCACACTCTCTGTCCCCGTGGCGACTCCCTTTACCAGTCCTGACAGGATCAGGGGATACACACACAGAATCAGCATGGCGATAGCCAGCAGGGTCACCAGGGCAAGATATTTACCAAAAATGATCTTTGTCACCGAGACTGGTGAGGTGTATAATAACTGATCGGTCTTCTGCCGGTTCTCTTCTGCGATGATACGCATGGTAAGCACCGGCACCAGCAAAAGTATAAAGAACATCTGCATTCCCTGAAAGATAACAGAAAAATCTGTGTACCCATTGATCAGGTTGTATACCATAAAATACAATCCGGCCAGAACTAAAAAGAAGGCGATAAATATCCAGCCGATCATCGATGTAAAATAGGATCTTAATTCTTTTTTATAGATTGCCAGCATCTTGGACCTCCTCCTCTTCTCCTGACACAACTTCTGTCTTCGGTTGATTTCGTTTGGCTTTCATTTTTTTCTTTTCATCCTTTGTCATCTTTCCACCGTACTGACGGGTTCCCTCTCCCGTCAGACGCAGGAACACTTCTTCCAGAGTAGGAACTTTCAGATTCATCTCCAGGATCGGACACTTTGCCTCAGCAAAGGCAAAAAAGATCTCTTCCCTGGGATCAAACTCCACAGGGCTGGAGAGTTCGATCTGATATACCTCTGCCTCTGCAGTACCCAGCACTTTGGAGTAGCTGATATTTTCTATTTTTTCTATGATACTCTTGATCAGATCTTTGTTTCCCTTCGCCTTAAAGGTAAGGTCATTGGTCTGGGCGATGTGCCCCGGAATGTTTTCTGGCACATCCGACAGGATCATTTTTCCCTGATTGATAATCATGATCTGGTTGCAGACTGCGCTTACCTCCTGCATAATATGGGAGCTGAGCAGGATGGTGTGCTCTTTGCTGAGCTCCCGGATCAGATTCCGGATCTCCAGAATCTGCTTGGGATCCAGCCCCACCGTGGGCTCGTCCAGAATAAGGATCTCCGGATCTCCGATCATCGCTCCGGCAAGTCCCACTCTCTGTTTATATCCCTTGGACAAATGCTTGATCAGCCGCTCCGACACATCCTGTATCTTCGTCGCCCGCATGACTTTCCGCACTGTTTTTTCCTTATCACTGCTTTTCACGCCCTTTAGATTTGAAACAAAATTCAGATATTCCCCTACCTTCATGTCCGGATAAAGGGGCGGCTGCTCCGGCAGATAGCCAATACTCGCCTTCACCTTCTCCGGCTCATCATAAATATCATAGCCGTTTACCGTTACATCTCCCTCCGTCGGGGATATGTAGCCGGTAATTATATTCATGGTTGTTGATTTACCGGCGCCATTCGGTCCCAGAAACCCAACAATCTGTCCTTTCCCCACGGTAAAGCTCAAATGATCCACCACATCGCGGTCTCCATAACGCTTCACCAGATTTTTTACCTCTATCAAAACCTTACCTCCTTAACCAATAAGTTCGTTTTGCCCATTGTCAGGCTAACATACTCACTTATTGTACTATCTTTATGTTACCAAAATGTGAACAACGCATCCGATAAATTTTTAAGACAAAAGTTCAGGAACGGTACATCCACTGAACCAGCGGAACGTTGATCCTCGCCTCCAGCACACAGCTGAGAGCAAACACAAAAAGGATCACTATGACCGCAGGCGTCTGTTTTTCCCTTCTGCGTTCCAGGATCCGGTAAAAAGAGTAGATGTAGAGAGGGATCAAAAAAAGCAGATGGGGAACACCGGTTATGAGCCAGAATAAAATACCCTTTGTCCCCCGCAGCATTACAAAGAAGGTAAGCAGAAAACCAGACTGCAGTCCGGTAAACATAATAAAAGCACGGATATAGAACTTATATATCTTCGTATACCCTGCCAGCCAGAGGACAGAAAACACCTTGCCCCGCTCCCATAACACAAACAGAAGAGCCTGGACAAAATCCTGCTCCTCCATCGCCCAGAGAAGCATATTTTCCTCCATATGTGCCAGAGCCTCTCCCGCTGGCTTCTGACACAGATAATATAAAATCCCACCGGAAAAAAAACCGACTAAAAAAAACAAAACTGCTTTTTTCTTCCGGCTTTTTATAAATTCTTTAAAACTCATATCCTGTCCTCCCCCACAGACAGACACAGATCAGATCCCAATGCCTGCCATCTCTCTTCTATCTATATGAGAGGAATGGCACAGTTATGAACAAATGATGGCACCCACGCCTTGCCATCAAATGGATTTAATAAAAAACATTTCCATCGGCTGTGCAAATTCAGGGATATCGATCACAAATCCCCCACAATCCTTATACCCTAATTTTCGATAGACATGTTGTGCTTCTTCATCTACCTGTGTAGATGTTAACAGCATTTTATATCCTTGTGCTTTCATATCATGTTCCCAGTATTCGATCAGCTTTCTGCCATAACCCTTTCCCTGATATTCCCAGTCCACAAAAACCATGGTACAAAAGGGAGTATTGTCCCAAAACAGATTGTACCTTAATAAACCGATGGGCTTATCATTTAACAACAAAACATAACCTCGTTTCGTCTGTACTTTATTATCAAACTCCTTTTCTGGTAAATGTTGATCCAGACGATACCAGAATGCTTTGTCAGATGACTCTAAATATCTGATGGTTAACATTATCTCTTGCCTCCTTCGCTTCTTCCCTACTCATTCATCGGCTCTGCGTCTAAAGCGTCTGGCTCTTTGATAACAGTTACTTGCAAATTTTCTACTTCAATCAATGCTTCATGCTTGCATTTTGGACAGTAAAGAGGATAGTTTTTCAAAATTGTATCTTCTCTAAATTCTGTCACGGGGTTTGCTGCCACAGACAGGGCGGCGTATCCACTCTGAATTTACTTTTGCCATATTATTTCTCACCTATTATTTCCATGGTCTTGCTTTGCCAAGCCATCCTTGCTCCGCCCAATATTTCCCATCAAGATATTCGGGGAGATTTTTATGTAGCGATTGCTGCATCATACGGCAAAAGGAAAATTTGATTTTTGTAATCAGATTTGTATGTGCAGGCTTTGCGTAATCCATATGTGCAAATTTTTGAGATAACTTTTCAATCTTTCTTGTAAGTTCCGCTTGCTTTTTTTCAGTGAGCTTATCCCAATCAATATCGCTCATCAATGCGCCTGTGAATATTCCTATTTTGGAAATCCCCCACCAAGATAAACTATGCTTGATGTCCTTTGCCGCAGGTTTTGCTCCCGCACCTAAGCATTGCGTAATAATCACTGCCCGCTTTCCAAACATCTCAAGAGCAGGACGGTGTGGCATCCAACGGTAAGCAAAATGGTCGAGAAACGCTTTCATTGCACCCGTAGTATGAAACACATATGCGGGAGAAGTCATTACAATCAAATCCGCTTCCAAAAGCGATTTATCAATCTTTCCAATGTATTCTGCGTCTTTGCAGGTGTTCTCACCTTTTATTGTACAGCTTATACAACCATTGCAGAAATTGGGGCAGTCCTTTGGAAGATAATATTCCGTAATACTTGCTTTATCCTTAAACTCTGCTAAAAACATCTCTTTCAAGCGGTAGGTTACACCGTGTTTTTCTGTTCCGTTTATGACAGTAATATGCACATTTATACCTCCAAAATATCGTGAAGAATTTGCGTATGCCACGCTTTGCGGTTTTCTTTTTTTGTTAAATCAATATCCATCAGTTTTGATACTGTGTCATATCGCAGGAACATCTGCTGCATAACCGTAATTAGGCAAAAAGTTTTTCTTCTGATGCTTGATTCGTCAAGGTCAGGGCGGCAGGCTGCAACAAGTGGTAAATATGCTGTATAAGTTCTGTTGGTATTGTCATTATCTTTTGGCGTTTGCATATCAGTAAGAACTGAAATCTTGGATATAGCATAATGTTCAAATAGAAAATCAAGCGTCATGTTGCCAAGATACTCTAATTTTTCAAAGGATGTCAGTCTGTCTGTTTTCTGCCGTATATTCTGAAACCGTTCGACCGTTCCATTTATCATATGCTCTACACATTGCTCAATAAGTTTATTCTTGTTTCCAAAATGATAATTAACAAGTCCTAATCCAACACCTGCCCTTTTACATATTTCACGAACTGTGATTTCTTCCAAATGCTCACCGTTTTCTTCGATGAGTTCAATCGTTGCCTGTATGATTGCTTCTTTATTTTCCATATCACACCTCCCGCTGAACGCTGTTCAAATCCATTATACTGAACGGCGTTCAGAAAATCAAGAGATTATAACAATCAAAGAGAGTATGCAACGCTTTTAGGTATCAAAACGTCTTGTTTAAACAACTTACAGATAAGTGGTCAAACACAAAAGGAATCCTGGTTATCCAACATCCGCACCTCGTCCGGTATCAGAAATCCTTTGCAATATTGTCAAATGAATCATTCATTCTTTTTGCTTTTCCATACATGGAATCTTGTAGCCGTCCTATAAATGTGCTAAACTGAACTTAGCAACAAGTTGGGATTGTATCATTTCAATTTCCTTATTTTATTGATCAAACTTTTACAAGGAGAATTTAGAAAGTGAACATACAAGAATTTAATACCATTGGTTATTTTATTAAACACTATTTCAATTGGTCTATGAATTATTCTGACTTAGAATCTTGTATTGAGGATTTTTTAATGAGAGAAAGAAAGGAAGATATAAAATCCTTCAAAAAAGAAATAGAAACATTATATTTGTTAAATAATCCAGAGGTTATTAGAGAAGTATTTTATAAGCTCGGAAATAGAGGAATACCAACTAATAAAGGTTTAGATATGATAGAGTTATTATATATGAGAACACACGAAGATAAAAAATAAACCTCGTGATTGGAATTGGAATACGTGGACAGGGTTGCCCGAGTCTGTGAAACTTTTTCTGTAAAATAAAGAAATAACTGGTCTTCTATGAT
>CAMXSH010000015.1 GCA_947246475.1 uncultured Roseburia sp. | reverse complement strand
TAGTCATTCCTGGATTTGGCTGATTTTTGGTAAAAGCAGATTCCGAGGGAAGGCCAGGACCCTTTACTTATGGAAGAACCCATGCAGAAGGTGCCAATATGCTGGCAAGGGCACTGGCGCCTTACGGCGGTATTGTTGTATGGAGGTGCTTTGTATATAACTGCGGACAGGACTGGAGAGATCATAAGACCGACCGGGCAAGAGCTGCCTATGATCATTTTATGGCATTGGACGGAGATTTTGATGATAATGTGATTCTTCAGATTAAGAACGGCCCGATGGATTTTCAGGTCAGAGAGCCAGTATCACCGCTGTTTGGAGGATTGAAAAAGACCAATATGATTCTTGAAGTACAGATTGCCCAGGAATATACTGGTCAGCAGATTGATCTCTGTTATCTGATCCCGATGTGGAAAGAGATCCTCTCCTTTGATACCTATGGAGTAGGAGAGGGAACAACTGTGGAAAGAGTAGTCTCCGGCGGGTGTTACGGACAGAACCTGTGTGGTATCGCCGGTGTGATCAATACCGGGGATGATGAGAACTGGACGGGAAATGATCTTGCGGCGGCAAACCTGTATGGATTTGGGCGTCTGGCGATGGATGCCTCCCTGAGTGCCGAGCAGATTGCCAGGGAGTGGACCAGGCTGTCCCTTGGCAGCTCCGATGACGTGACAGAGGTCATCGTCCCCATGTTATGCGGCTCCTGGAGAACTTATGAAAAATATAATGCGCCTCTGGGAATCGGCTGGATGGTCACTCCTCATTATCATTATGGACCGGATGTGGATGGGTATGAATATGACCGATGGGGGACCTATCACCGGGCAGACCTTCATGGGATCGGTGTGGATCGGACAGAAAAGGGGACTGGGTATGTGACCCAGTACAATGAACCCTGGTGTTCCGTTTACGGTGATATGGAAAAATGTCCGGAAGAATTGTTGCTTTTTTTCCATCATACTCCATATACTTATATGTTAAAAACTGGTAAGACGTTAATCCAGCACATATATGACACCCATTTTGAAGGCGTCCAGGAAGTGGAGAGGATGCAGAAAAGCTGGAATACGCTAAAAGGTAAAATTCCAGACCGTGCTTTTTCCTGTGTTGCGGAGCGCTTTGAAAGACAGCTTGTGAATGCAAGGGAATGGCGTGACCGTGTGAATACATATTTTTACCGTAAATGTGGAATTGAGGATGAAAAAGGAAGAAAAATTTACCCCTGATGTATTTTATTTTGTGAGGAAAGGAAGAATAGTAAATGGAAATGACATTAAGATGGTATGGCGAGGGAAATGACAGTGTTACGCTGGAACAGATCCGTCAGATACCAGGAGTAAGCGGAGTTATCACAGCACTTCATGACATCCCGGCAGGAGAGCCATGGACCTATGAGGATGTTATGAAAAGAAAACAGGAAGTTGAGGCAAAGGGGCTGCAGCTGACAGGTATTGAGAGTATCAATGTCCATGAGGATATTAAGATCGGTCTGCCTGCCCGTGACCAGCTGATCGAAAATTATAAGAAATCTTTAGAGGCAGTGGGAAAAGCAGGGATTCATCTGGTATGTTATAATTTTATGCCGGTTTTTGACTGGACAAGGACGGATCTTGCGATGCCTCTGGAAGATGGTTCCACAGCACTTGCATATGATTCCTCTATCATCGACGGGATCGATGCCAGTGAGATGTTTGACCGTATTGAAAAAGCCAGCGGCGGCTTTGTCATGCCCGGCTGGGAGCCAAACCGCAAGGCGGAGATCATGGAACTTTTTGAAAAATATAAAGACGTGACGGCGGAGAAGCTCCGGGAGAATTTTAAGTATTTTCTCGATGGCGTTATGCCAGTCTGTGAAAAATACCAGATCAAGATGGCAGTTCATCCGGATGATCCAGCATGGGATGTGTTCGGTCTGCCCAGGATCGTGACCTGTGAGGAGGATCTGTTAAAGATTGCTTCCTTGAATAACAGTATTTATAATGGATTTACATTCTGTACCGGCTCTCTGGGAAGTAATCTGAACAACGATCTTCCGAAGATCATCCGCAATCCAAAGATTGCTGAGAGGATACATTTCGCCCACATCCGGAATATCAAGTATGAAAATGATGATCTCTTCCATGAAGTATCCCATCTTTCTTCTGATGGTAATTTTGATATGTACGAGATCGTAAAGGCACTGATGGATACGGGCTTTGATGGTGTGATCCGTCCAGACCACGGCAGAATGATCTGGGATGAGCAGGCGAGACCGGGATACGGACTCTATGACCGCGCACTGGGCGTGGCTTACCTGAATGGTCTTTGGGAAGCGATCAGGAAAAATAGTAAATAAATTTGGAAAGGACAGTAAGATCATGAAATTGACAGATTTGCAAAAGGAAATTTCCGGCGACTGGAAGGCAAAAGGCTATGAACTGCCAGAGTATGACCGGGAAGCCGTAAAGAAAAACACGAAGGAGAATCCTGTCTGGGTGCATTTTGGAGCGGGAAATATTTTCCGGGCATTTCCGGCTGAAATACTTCAGAGATTGCTAAACAGCGGCGCATATGACAAGGGTGTAATCGTGGCGGAGAGCTTTGACCATGAGATCATCACAAAGGCTTATAAACCATATGATTCCCTCAGTCTTTCCGTGGTTTTAAAATCCAATGGAACCATTGAAAAAAAGGTGGTGGGGAGCGTTGTGGAGGCACTGGTGGCGGATCAGTCAGTTCCGGAAGACTTCTCCAGGCTGTTTGAGATTTTTGAGTCCCCGTCGCTGCAGATCGCAAGTTTTACCATTACCGAAAAAGGTTACAGTCTCTATGACGGAAAAGGAGATATTCTTCCGGTGGTAGAAGCTGGTTTTAAAGAGTCAATGGAGAACCAGGGACATCTTATGGGACGGATCGCGGCGTTATGTTACCGCCGTTATCAGACCTGTAAGGCACCAATTGCCCTGTCCAGTATGGATAATTGTTCCCATAACGGGGACAAGCTGAAAGCAGGCGTCATGGCATTTGTAGAGGCATGGACGAAGAATGGTATCGTGGAGAAAGAATTTGAGGATTTCATGAAGGATCCATCTAAGGTATCCTTCCCTTGTTCCATGATCGACAAGATTACCCCAAGACCAGATGAAAATGTGAAAAAGATGCTGGAGGAGGACGGATTTGAGGATACAGAACTGATCATAACCAGCCGTAACACGTATACGTCTCCTTTTGTAAATTCAGAGGAAACAGGGTATCTTGTGATCGAAGATTCTTTCCCGAATGGAAGACCGCCTCTGGAAAAAGCAGGTGTTCTTTTTACCGACAAAGAGACGGTAGATAAGGTAGAGAGAATGAAGGTATGTACCTGTCTGAATCCTCTTCACACGGCACTGGCTGTGTATGGATGTCTGTTATCCCATACCTCTATCCATGAGGAGATGAAAGATGCAGAATTGTCTGCTCTTATTGAAAAAATGTGCTATGAAGAGGGAATGCCGGTGGTAGTAGATCCAGGAGTTATCGATCCCAAGGATTTTGCTGGTGCTGTGCTGAAGCTGAGATTTCCAAATCCTTTTATGCCGGATTCACCGCAGCGAATTGCTACAGATACTTCCCAGAAGCTGTCTGTGAGGTTTGGAGAGACGATTAAATCCTATCTGGCAAGCGATACGCTGGATGTAAGTTCCCTGACTCTGATCCCTCTGGTGCTGGCCGGCTGGTGCCGCTATCTCATGGGAGTCAATGATGATGGTGAAAAATTTGAGCAGAGCCCGGATCCTCTGTTGGAAAAAGTTAAAAAACACGTAGCCGGGGTAAAACTTGGAGAAAAGACGGATGTGCATGCCGCACTGGAGCCCATTCTGAAAGATGAGACCATATTTGGTGTGAATCTGTATGAGGCGGGCCTCGGTGAGAAGGTGGAAGGCATGTTTGCCGAGCTGACAGCCGGTGAGGGTGCGATCCGCAGCACATTGAAAAAATATGTAAAATAAGCAGTAAACAAGGTGCTGCTGACCGCACCTTAGAAAAGAACAGCTTCCTATTTAAAGTTAAGATAGAAAGCTGTTCTTTTTGGTTTCCTGCCATTAAGTTATGATAGGGAAAGGTGAAAGGAATTATGCCAGTGCTGTTTTCATGATCCCCAGTGCATTCTTTTCCAGACGGGAAACCTGAGCCTGGGAGATATGGATCTCTTCTGCTACTTCCATCTGGGTCTTTCCCTGAAAATAACGGAGGTCGATGATATTTTTTTCCCGTTCGGGAAGAGTTTTCATGGCTTCCCGGAGAGAGAGCATTTCCACCCAGTTCGCCTCCTTATTTTTTGTGTCGCTGATCTGGTCCATGATATAGAGTGTATCGCCCCCTTCTGAATAAACGGGTTCATAAAGAGAGACAGGACTCTGTATGGCGTCCAGGGCAAAGACGATGTCTTCTGCCGGCACGTCAAGTTCTTTTGCGATGTCTTCAATGGTTGGTTCCCTGTCAGACTTTTTCATCATGGCTTCCTTTGTATAGATCGCCTTATAGGCGATATCTCTAAGAGAGCGGCTGACCCGGATCGAGTTGTTGTCCCGGAGGAAGCGCCGGACTTCTCCTATAATCATAGGTACAGCATAGGTACTGAATTTAACGTTCAGTGTTACATCAAAATTATCGATTGCCTTGATCAGTCCGATGCAGCCGATCTGAAACAGATCGTCGATGTTTTCATTTGAGTTGGTAAAGCGCTGGATAATACTGAGGACGAGACGGAGGTTTCCTTTGATATAAGTGTCTCTTGCCTCTTTGTTTCCCTTGGCGATTTCTTTAAAGAGCTGTTCTTTTTCATCTTCGGTTAAGAGGGGAAGTTTGCTTGTATTTACTCCGCATATTTCGACTTTATATTGTGCCATAGTGACAGACCTCCATGCCGGTGAGTTATTTGAGAAGTGAGCCCGTTGATGAAGTGATGGCGCACCATTTGATTCTGTAAAATATTCTGCTCATAAATGAATGAATTATTCTCTGAAATCATAGATTTATAAAAATATAATTGCTTCCGGATCAAGGAAAATTGAATCCCTGTTCCTGGGGCAGAAGTGTGAGCTGACGGTATGAGAATCTGTGAATTAAAGGAAAAAGAAGTGATCAATGTATGTGATGGTGAGAGGCTGGGATATGTGGAGGATATGATCTTTGACTTGTGCAAGGGCTGCATCAGCCATATTATAGTGCCGGGTCCCTGCAAATTCTTTGGAATTTTCGGGAAAGAAGAAGAGTTTGTAATCGACCTGTCATGTATACGGCAGATTGGCGCCGATGTCATCCTGGTGGAGATCAATGTGGAAAAAGCAAGAAAAAAATGTTAAAAAGATCTTTACGTGAAGTAAATAATCGATTATCATAGAAAAGGACTATAAAACCAACAACAATCGGAAAGGAAAACCCAGCTATGAAGTGCCCATTTTGCGGAGAAGAAAATACAAAGGTGATCGATTCCAGACCAGCGGATGATAACAGTTCCATCCGCCGCAGAAGACAGTGTGAAAAATGTGATAAGAGATTTACCACTTATGAAAAATTAGAGACGATCCCTCTTGTGGTGATTAAAAAAGATATGGCAAGGGAACCATATGACCGGTCCAAGATCGAGAAAGGGCTGTTTCGTTCCTGTACCAAGCTTCCGATCTCCGTTGATCAGATTAATCAGATTGTGGACAGCGTCGAAACGGAAATTTTCAATCTTGAGAAAAAAGAAGTTCCCAGCCAGTATATTGGGGAGGTGGTCATGGAGCGCCTGAAAGGTCTGGATCCGGTGGCCTATGTAAGATTTGCCTCTATTTACCGTGAATTTAAAGATGTAAATACATTTATGGATGAGATAAAAAAAATACTGGACAACCAGTGAGGACTGGTGATATACTCGTACCAGGCAGTTTTCTCCCCTGTGACACAGCTGTGTGCTGGTGTCAGGACAAATAAGGGGGAAACATATATTGTACAGTAAAGTATACGGTGCCGGAATCACAGGACTTGAGGCACGTATCATTCAGGTTGAGGCAGACGTTTCTAATGGTCTGCCTGTCTTTCATATGGTGGGGGTTCTTGCTTCCGCTGTAAAAGAAGCGAGGGAGAGGGTGCGGATTTCACTCCAGAATTCAGGGTTCCGCATTCCTGCTAAGCGGATCACGGTCAATCTTTCTCCGGCAGATCTGAGAAAGGATGGATCTGGTTATGATCTTCCCATCGCGGTTTCTTTACTTGCCGCTTCTGGCATGATTCCAAAGAGTACAGACAAATCCATACTGATGGCAGGTGAACTTGGCCTGGATGGGCATATTTGCAGTGTCCAGGGAGCTCTTGCCATGGCGATGCAGGCAAAAAAAGAGGGTTTTCAACGGTTTCTTCTGCCAAAGCAAAATGCCAGGGAGGCTGCCATGGTAGAGGGGATTGATATTATCGGAGTGGGGACGCTTATTGAGGCTGTGGAATATTTAAAGGGCATCCTGGAACTTTCTCCCGTCCGGGTGGATCTGGATGCCCTGTGCCGAAAGTTTGAGGAAAATAACTGGGAAGATTTTGACGAGGTGTACGGACAGGAACCGGCGAAGAAAGCGCTGGTAACAGCCGTAAGCGGAGGGCATAATATACTATTGATCGGAGCGCCGGGAACCGGAAAAACCATGCTGGCCAAAAGGCTTCCTGGCATCATTCCGCTGCTGGTCAGGGAGGAGGCGGTGGAACTCACGAAAATATACGGGATCGCAGGTCTTCTCAGGGAGGATATGCCCCTGGTATTCCGCAGTCCCTTCCGGGCTCCCCATCACAACATTCCGGCAGCTGCTATGGCGGGAGGCGGTAAGGATCCGATTCCTGGCGAGATAACTCTTTCCCACAATGGTGTGCTGTTTTTGGATGAGCTTCCTGAGTTTGACAAAAATACGTTAGAGATCCTGAGGCAGCCCATGGAAGAAGGACGGATCCATATAGCAAGACTGGGGCATTCCTATTCTTTTCCAGCGGATATGATCGTTGTGGGAGCCATGAATCCCTGTAAATGTGGATATTATCCGGATATAAACCGATGCCGGTGTACCCAGGGGCAGATCCAGAGTTATCTGTCGCGGATCAGCGAACCTCTTCTGGACCGGATGGATATCTGTGTGGAGATGGAGCGGACCGACGGAAGGGAAGTGAAGAGCCGGGGAAAATCAAGTGCGGAGATCCGCAGAGTGGTTCAGGGAGCGAGAGAGATTCAGACCAGGCGGTACCAGGGCGAAAAAATTACGCGGAACAGCCAGCTTACAGGAAGGCTGCTGAAAAAGTACTGCAGACTGGGAAAGCGGCAACAGAGTTGCTATGCAGACCTTCTGGATCAGCTGGGACTTTCTGCAAGAGGGGCTGACAGGCTGCTCCGGGTGGCGCGGACACTGGCAGATTTGGAGCAGTGCGGGGATATTCAGGAAGCGCATTTGCTACAGGCATCGGTATATAAATCCATCAATCGAAAATACTGGGGGATGGAGGCTGGGTATGAGGGGTGAGGAATATAATCTATGGATCTGCAGCATACCAGGCATTGGCATCCGGAAGCTTCTGCTTCTGGAGACGGAGATCGGGACGCCGGAACAGATCTACCAGGCGGGAGAGGCAAAGCTTGTAAAAATAAAAGGAATATCTGCCAGAGATGCTCATAATATAGTGACAAGCAGACAGACCTTTTCCCTGGATCAGATGAAAGAAGAAATGGAACGGCTGGACATGAAGTGTACTACATGGTTTTCCGCAGAATACCCTGCCTTGTGCCGTCATTTATACGATCCGCCAAAACGTTTGTTTTACCGTGGGGAACTTCCAGGAGAACAGCTCTGCATGGCAGTCGTAGGTGCAAGAGATTGTACGGTTTACGGCAGGGAAAATGCTAGAAGGTTTGCTTCTGTACTTGCGTCAGCCGGGCTGGGGATCATCAGCGGTATGGCGAAAGGCATCGACGGCTGGGCGCATCAGGGAGCGCTGGAGGGCGGAGGCAGAACTTATGCCGTGTTGGGAAACAGCGCCGAGATCTGTTATCCTGCCGAACATGGCAGGCTTTACCAGAGTATCGTGAAGAGGGGAGGAATTCTTTCGGAGTATCCGCCAGGTACCAAGGCTGCTCCTGGTTTTTTTCCCATGCGCAACCGGATTATCAGTGCACTGTCAGAGGGAGTCCTGGTGGTAGAGGCGAGAAAAAAGAGCGGATCTCTGATTACGGCGGAACAGGCGCTGGATCAGGGCAAGGATGTTTTTGTCATCCCAGGACGCCTCGGAGATACCTTGAGTGAGGGCTGTAATAACCTGATCCGGGACGGTGCGGTACTGGTCACTACACCGCAGGATATATTGGATTATTACGGGATAATTTACAGAAGTCAGACAGAAAATTTAAAAAAAAATAAACTTATTCTTGAAAGAAGAGAGAAAATGGTGTATGCTAATTTAAGTCTTGAGCCAAAACATTTGACTGTTCTGGCAGAGGAAGTCCATATGGATTCTGCCGAGGTGATGAGATGTATCCTGTCTCTTCTCAAAGGCAGACTGATCAAAGAGATCGGAAATCATTATTATATAAGGAATGTTATCTAAGGGGGATGTTTTGAAATGGCTAAGAATTTAATTATAGTGGAGTCACCGGCCAAATCCAAAACAATCAAAAAATTTTTGGGGAGCAGCTATACTGTAGCGGCTTCAAACGGGCATGTAAGGGATCTGCCCAAAAGTCAGATGGGGGTTGACTTTGAAAATGATTTTGAACCAAAGTATATTACCATACGCGGTAAGGGGGAGCTTCTTGCTGCGCTGAGGAAGGAAGTAAAGAAGGCGGACCGGATCTATCTGGCGACGGACCCTGACCGGGAGGGAGAGGCGATCTCCTGGCATCTGTTTCATGCCTTGAAACTGGATCCCAGGAAGACGAGCCGTATTACCTTCAATGAAATTACAAAAAATGCAGTCCGTCAGGCGATTAAACAGTCCAGGGAGATTGATATGGATCTGGTGGATGCCCAGCAGGCGAGACGTGTCCTGGACCGGATGGTGGGATATTCCATTAGTCCCCTGCTCTGGCAGAAAGTAAAAAGAGGGCTCAGTGCAGGGAGAGTGCAGTCGGTGGCGCTTAGGATCATCGCAGACCGTGAGACGGAGATCGACGCATTTATTCCTCAGGAATATTGGACGCTGGAGGCGGCTTTTGCAGTGAAAGGAAGCAAAAAGCCATTGATTGCAAAATATTATGGTAATCCCAAGAAGCAGGAAAATATTTCAGGTCCAGAGATGGAAGATATCGTAAAACAATTAGAGGGTTCCGTTTACCAGGTGACAGATATCAAAAAAGGGGAGCGCACAAAAAAGCCGCCGCTTCCCTTTACCACAAGTACCCTTCAGCAGGAAGGGGCAAAGAATATGAACTTTTCAACCCAGAAAACGATGCGGATTGCCCAGCAGTTATACGAAGGTGTCACCGTGAAGGGACGGGGCAGCATAGGCCTTATCACCTATCTGCGTACCGATTCCACCCGGATCTCCGAGGAGGCAGACAGGGAGTGCAAAGAATTTATCCGTGAAAATTACGGTGAGGAAAATATTATTTCCGCCAATTATGTAAAAAAAGATGATAAGAAAATTCAAGATGCCCACGAGGCGATTCGTCCTACTTATGTAGATCTGACGCCTGCGATGGTAAAAGATTCTCTGACCAGAGATCAGTTCCGGCTCTATCAGGTGATCTGGAAACGATTTGTGGCAAGCCGGATGAATGGAGCCAGATATGAGACCACATCGGTGAAGATCGATGCCGGGGACTACCGTTTTACCAGTTCAGGTTCTAAAATTGTATTTCCAGGTTTTTTATCCGTTTATCAGGATAATGAGGATAAGGAAGAAAAGAATGCTGTGCTTCATAAGGTGACAGAGGGTACCGTGTTTGAAGAGGCGGAACTAAAAAAAGAGCAGCATTTTACACAGCCTCCGGCCCACTATACGGAAGCTTCCCTGGTAAAAGCTCTGGAGGAGCTGGGGATCGGCCGTCCAAGTACCTATGCGCCGACGATCACTACGCTGATCTCCCGAAGATATGTGGCGAAGGACCAGAAAAATCTATATCTTTCGGATCTGGGAGACATTGTGAATGAGATTATGAAAAGCGCTTTTTCCAGTATTGTTGATGTCAATTTTACTGCGACGATGGAAACCCTTCTGGATGGTGTAGCAGATGGCAGTGTGGAATGGAAAAGTATCATCCGGAATTTTTATCCGGATCTCGAAGAGGCTGTTAATCATGCCGAGCAGGCATTAGAAAAGATACAGATAGAGGATGAAGTCACAGACACCCTATGTGAAAACTGTGGAAGGAATATGGTGATCAAATACGGCCCCCATGGTAAATTCATGGCATGTCCGGGATTTCCGGACTGCCGCAATACAAAACCATATTTTGAAAAGATCGGTGTCAAGTGCAACAAATGCGGCGGCGAGATCGTTATTAAGAAAACCCAGAAAGGCCGGCGTTATTATGGCTGCGAAAATTACCCGGACTGCGATGTTATGACCTGGCAGAAGCCGTCGGATAAAATCTGTCCTACATGCGGGAATATGCTGCTGGAAAAAGGGAGTAAACTGGTTTGTGCCGATGCCGGCTGTGGATATATGGAAGAGAAATCATCTTCCACGGAAGAGAAATCCGCTTCCGCAGAAAGCAAACCATCTTCTGGCAATGAAAAACAAACGGTTAATACTTGAATTTTATCCTGAATTATGCTAAAATTGTAAAAGGTTGATTGTGAGGCTGTGAAATGAGTGTAGACTTATTGGATAAAACGCGTAAAATCAACGGGCTTCTTAGGGATAATCGTGTTTCAAAGGTTGCTTTTACGGATTTGTGCCAAGTCCTGGGGGACTTGTTGGATTCAAAAGTATTTGTGATCAGCAGCAAGGGGAAGATTCTAGGAATGTCTCCGGGTGCAGAAGTGGGGATCTTGTCGGGTTTTCCTTCTGCAAAAGGCAAGCTGATTGATTCCAAACTGAGCAAGAGATTTTTAGAGGTATTATCTACCAAAGAAAATGTGAATCTTGAGACACTTGGCATACCCAGGGAAGAAACAGGAGAGTTGCAGGCGCTGATTACTCCTGTGTATATTGCCGGTAAGCGGCTTGGAACTCTGTTTTTATACAGGAGGCTGCAAGTGTACGGCATCGAAGATATTATTTTGACGGAATACAGCACTACGGTTGTAGGGCTTGAGATGATGCGTTCCGTCGCGGAAGAGACGGATTATGCCAACCGCAAGCAGCAGGTGGTGGAATCTGTCATGCATATTTTATCACCACTGGAGATAAAGGCGGCTGAGTCTGTTCTCTGCCATCTTGATTCCGGTGAAGGTACGATTGTCACCTCACGGCTCGCAAAGGAAGTGGGGATCACGCGGACTGTGATTGTAAATGCTTTAAAGAAGATGGAAAGTGCGGGACTGCTCGAGACAAAATCCTATGGAGTAAAAGGGACGCATATCAAGATACTGAATGACATCGTATTTGCAGAATTTGAAAATAATAAAAAATAATAAATATGAGACAAAACCTTATAGGTATGAAGAGTGTTAATGCTTTGGAATAAATCGTATCAATTGGGTTTGAAAATAATAAAAAATAGTAAACATGAGACAAAACCTTATAGGTATGAAGAGTGTTAATGATTTGGAATAAATCATATCAATTGGGTTTGAAAATAATAAAAAGTGGAAATGGATTTCTTGTGGCGCAAATGGAATTGTGATTTGTTTTCATAATACCTTTTGCGGTTTTGTTCTTAAATAAATTCAGAAAGGATTGAGGATATGGTTTTATCAAATGCTTACAACTACATCAATGTTCTTGGTAAAGCAGCGGATGCCAGTTGGACAAGAAATGATATTCTTGCCAACAATATTGCCAATGCGGATACGCCAGGATTCAAAAGAAAGGATGTACAGTTCGAGACATATTTGTCAAACGCTGTGGCAGGGACTGATTCTCTGGACGAGACGGTTTCCAATATTGACCTGAATGAGTTGAATTGTACGACATATACCGATCAGGTGAGTCTGAGCTACCGGTACGATGGCAACAACGTAGATATACATACGGAAGGCGTAGAGCTTGCCAAGAACCAGCTCAAATATTACACATTGATGAATTCCATGAGCCAGGAATTTTCCCGGCTAAAATCGGTGATAAAGACCAGTTAATCGGTAAAATACACCGACATTAATTAAAACCAGCTGTGTGTAAAGTGGACGGAAAGGAGAATAAATATGTCGATTTTTGGAGCGTTGGACGTAAGTGCTACAGGTATGACAGCACAACAGGTCCGGACGGATATTATTTCACAGAATATTGCGAATGTAAATACGACCAGAGATGCGAAGGGAAACCCTTATAAAAGAAAAATGGTTGTTTTTGAAGAAAAGAGTTTTCCTACTTTTGAAGAATCCCTTAGTTTTGCTACGGGACATACAGGTAAGGGTGTAAAAGTGACGGAGATCGCGGAGGATCCAGGCGAGGGGCGCATGGTGTATGACCCTTCCCATCCAGATGCCGACGAGAATGGCTATGTCACATATCCTAATGTAAATACCGTGACAGAGATGACAAATATGATCGATGCGACGAGAGCTTACGAGGCAAATGTCACTGTGCTCAATTCCACCAAGGGTATGGCGTTAAAGGCGCTTGACATCAGTGGAGCCTGATTGAGAGTGGCTGAGTAGATAAATAAAACAGTGATGAAGAGAGGAAAACAATATGGATTTGAATCGCATTTCAGGAATTGACAGCTTGTCTGCTGTGAGCAGATATGGCAGCACGACGGATCGGACAGAAAACAGCCATGGTAAAACAAGTTTTGATAGTTTGCTTGATTCAGCCATGAAGCTTGTAAGTGAGACAGATCAGCTTTCCAATGCGGCAGAGGTGGAAGAAGTTCGCTTTGCAATGGGTGAGTCGGATAGTCTGCATGACCTGCAGGTGGCTCAGCAGAAGGCGAACATATCACTGCAGTATACTGTTGCGGTGAAAAATACGGCAATGGAAGCCTACCGGTCATTACTGAACCTTCAGTTCTGATTTTACTCCTTTCTGAATGAATGGAGAAAATATTTACTGTAAAAGTAAAGCCGAGTGAAGGAGAATACACCGTGCTTGTGCGGGGATATTCTCATACATTTGGCGCACCACCAGAGTAATGCAATCACATAAATGAGTGTGAGGGTTATTTGCGGATGCAGGATGTGGTTGTGGCAGTGCAAAGCATGGAGCAATCAACGTTTGCATATGGTGGTGCCGCTGAAAGCGGTATGTCAGTTTAGATAGTTAGGAGCGGAAACATTATGATGGATCAGCTGATCGCCATGAAAGATAAAATAGTTGCATTTTGGAACAAATATACAACCAGACAAAAAACGGTCATTATCTGTGTCGTATTGGCAGTGTTTTTTGCACTGGTTTTGTTGTCCTATTTTTTGACAAGGCCTGTTTATACGCATTTGGCTACTTTTTCGGATGCCAGTCTTGCAAATACTCTTTCCGAGGCGTTGGATGGAAAGAACATTAAACACAAAATGGATACAGATGCTTCAGGAACTACTTCCTTTGAAGTGGAGCAGTCGGATTATTCTGATGCGGTTCTGGCGATGGGAGCAAATGGTATTGTAGATAAGGAAATGACATGGGAGACAGCGCTGGAAAGTGATATGACTACGTCTTCCCTGGAAAAACACACAAAGATTACCCTTGCCCTTCAATCCTCCATTAAAGAGAACCTGCTTAATTTTGCTGGAGTGCAGGATGCTACGGTGATTATTGACCGGCCAGAGGACGATAAGACCTTTATTGCGGCGACTAAGGAAGCATCCGTCAGCGTTACTCTTCGTCTGGCAGAGGGAAAAGAGATGGAGCGGGAGACGGCGACGGCGATGGCATATTATCTCACAAATGCGGTGGGGAATAAGACCACTGACAATATTGTTATTGTAGATACCGCAGGTAATCTTCTCTATGGAGCCAAGACTGACAATACGCTGGGCGGAACGGTAGCAGGAGTAGACGATTACAAATCCAAACTGCAGCAGACCTTTGCTGAGCGTACCAGAAAAATGCTGTTAAAGGCAGGTTATGACGATGCTGAGGTCAGCAGCATGGCGATTAAGTTTAACATGGACCAGGTAGAAGAGCTGATCACTACTTATTCTGTCGGTGAGGGGCAGGATCAGGGATACTATTCCAGTTCCTATGAGTACTCTTCCAACGGTCAGTCTGGAAACGGAGGACCTCCGGGAACAGATTCCAATGATGAAGATACTGATTATCTGTTTCAGAACAATGGAACGACCAACTCGGAAACCATTTTGAATAAATACAACTACCTTCCAAATGAGGATGTACAGAATATAAAAAGAGAAGTAGGAGCTGTGGTGCCAGAAGAATCTTCTATCGGTATCATCCTGACCAGATATCGTAAGGTATCGGAGGAAACCCTGGAAGAGCAGGGGGCGCTGAACGATATTTCTTTTGATGAGTATATCGAGCAGAACAGTCAGGTCAATACACTGGAGACTCCGGAAGACCTTCTTCCCCTGGTGGCGGCAGCTACCGGAATCGCAGAGAACCGGATTAGTATCCGGATTCAGGAAAAACCAGTCTTTGAGGCAAAAGAGGACACGGGACTTCTGGCAGGTGGATTTACCAATTATCTGATGATCATTCTGGCGGTATTGATTGGAGCACTGCTTATCTTTGTGATCATCCGTGGAACATCACCGGTAGAGGTGACAGAACTTGAGCCAGAACTTTCAGTGGAAGATCTCCTGGCGACGACCAGAGAGGATGAGAAGGGACTGGAAGAGATTGAGATGGGTGAAAAATCAGAAACCCGTACAATGATAGAGAAATTTGTGGACGAAAATCCAGAAGCGGTGGCTATGCTGCTTCGTAATTGGATCAATGAAGATTGGGGGTAATATGTCATGAGTTCAAGTACTTCTGAATTGGATGGTGTGCAAAAGGCAGCGATACTCCTGATTACGCTGGGACCAGAAAAAGCGGCAGGAATTTTTAAGCACTTAAAAGAAGATGAGATTGAGCAGCTCACATTGGAGATTGCAAATACCAGAAGTGTAACACCGGCAGAGAAGGAACAGGTTTTAAATGAGTTTTATGAAGTCTGCCTGGCTCAGCAGTATATAGCAGAAGGTGGTATTGGTTATGCCAAAGATCTTCTGCAGAAAGCTCTTGGCGAGGACAGGGCGAAGGAAGTACTGGGCAAACTGACTGCTTCGCTGCAGGTAAGACCTTTCGAGTTTATACGGAAGACGGAGGCCTCCCAGATCCTCAACTTTATACAGGATGAGCACCCGCAGACCATTGCCCTTATTTTATCATATCTGTCACCAGCTCAGGCGGCAGGCATCATTAGTACATTGACGCCAGACAAACAGACGGATGTGGCAAAACGTATCGCATTGATGGATCGTACCTCTCCAGATGTGATCAAGGAAGTGGAGAACATACTGGAGCAGAAACTTGCTTCTCTTGTAAACCAGGATTACACGATTGTCGGCGGAATCGATTCCATCGTAGAGGTATTGAATACCGTAGACCGTGGAACCGAAAAACATATTATGGAAAATCTGGAAATCGAAGAGCCAGAACTGGCAGACGAGATCCGGAAGAAGATGTTTGTATTCGAGGATATTCTTATGCTGGACGACCGTTCCATACAGCGTGTGCTTCGTGAGGTAGAGAACAGCGAGCTCGCTGTGGCATTGAAGGGTGCCAACGAAGAGGTACAGAATGTTATCTTTAACAATATGTCTACCCGTCTTTCTGCAATGATAAAGGAAGATATGGAATATATGGGACCTGTGCGTATGAAGGATGTGGAAGAGGCACAGCAGAAGATTGTAAATATTATCAGAAAACTTGAGGATTCCGCTGAGATTGTTATATCAAGGGGCGGAGGTGACGAGATCGTTGTCTAATTTAATCAAATATCCCTTTGTAAATATGCAGGGAAAAGAGACCGTTGTCATCGATAACAATGCGGAAGGGGCAGAGTTTGTACCTTTCCGGGATAAAGGCGTGAAAATTAAGACCATCAGTGAGATTGAGGCAGAGAAGGCGCTGCTTCAGAATGCGGGAGGTTCCGCTTCAGAGACCGCTGCGGCGTCTGAGGACGCAGAAAAGAGTGAGGGTTCCGGGGAATTTAAGGCGGGACTGAATGTCACCAATTTTGATGAGCTCTTCCAGCAGCATCAAAAAGAAGCAGAGGACAAAGCCGCCCAAGTGGTGGAGAAGGCCAGAAAACAGGCAGAACGTATTCGGGGCGATGCGGAGATCGCTGCGGAGACAGCCAGAAAACGGGCATATGAAGATGGAAGAGAGAAGGGCTATTCCGAGGGGATGGCTCTGGCAGAACAGGAGATCCAACAGAAGGAAGAAGAACTTTCCCAACTCGCCAGACAACAGAGAGAAGAACTAGCTGACTGCATGGAGCGCATCGAGGAGAAATATGTAGGTATTGTGATCTCTCTTGTAAAAAAGCTTACCGGTGTGGTGATGGAGGGAAAAGATGACCTCATCCTCTATCTTATTCATACGGCAGCCCAGGATCTGGAGACATCTGAGAATTACCGGATACGGGTTTCTTCTGAAGATATCTATTTTCTGGAAAGCCGGAAGGAAGAAGTTCTTCAGGCTCTGGACGGAGAAGCTTTTGTAGAATTTGTTGAAGAAAAAGGTCTGGAAAAGGGGCAGTGTATCATTGAGACAGATACTCAGATGGTAGATTGCGGTTTCCATACACAGCTGGATACGTTGGTTCAGAATCTAAAAATGCTGGTGCACTGACATGATTTCATAACAACACGCATAAAAATAGTATGGGAATGGAGGCTTGTATGAATCCTTCATCGATTATAAATTTTGACAGATACGATGCTTTGATGGAACGAAGTTTCCTCAAGCATCTTGGAAAAGTCACGAAGGTCGTGGGACTGACTATTGAATCCATTGGTCCGGAGGCAAAGCTGAACGATCTCTGCATCATCCGGTCGAATTCAGCAGTAGGTGCTGTAAAAGCGGAAGTCGTCGGATTCCGTGACGACCGGGTTCTTCTGATGCCCTATGATAATGTCGAAGGCGTCGGGCTGGGCAGCTGGGTTGAAAATACTGGGGCGCCGCTGCAGGTTCCCGTCAGCGATGATCTGTTGGGAAAAACACTGGATGGTGTAGGAGAACCTATGAATTCGCCTCCTCTGTCTGAGACCAGCCACCTGTATTCGGTGGAGGCAGCTCCGCCGGATCCGCTGAGCCGTCAGCTCATTGACGAAGTGCTTTCGCTGGGGGTAAAGGCAGTAGACGGTTTGCTGACCATAGGAAAAGGACAGAGAATCGGAATTTTTGCGGGAAGTGGAGTGGGAAAGAGTACGCTTATGGGTATGTTCGCCAGAAATACAAAGGCGGATATTAATGTAATCGCACTGATCGGAGAGCGTGGAAGAGAGGTGCGGGAATTTATAGAGAGAGACCTTGGCGAAGAGGGGATGAGGCGTTCGGTGGTGGTAGTTGCCACCTCGGATAAACCTGCGTTAATCCGTAATAAGGCTGCTAAAACAGCTACAGCTGTAGCAGAATATTTTCGTGACCAGGGTAAGGATGTGCTTCTTATGATGGACTCCCTTACACGTTTTTCTATGGCGCAGAGGGAGATTGGGCTTGCTTCCGGTGAGCCCCCGGTATCCAGGGGATATCCCCCCAGCGTGTATGCGGAGATGCCAAAACTTCTGGAGCGGGCAGGAAATTCGGACCGGGGATCCATAACCGGCCTCTATACGGTTCTGGTAGATGGAGATGATTTCAATGAACCGATCACGGATACCGCCAGGGGTATTCTGGACGGTCATATCGTCCTGTCCCGTCCGCTGGCACAGAAGAATCATTATCCTGCCATTGATGTACTGCAGAGTATCTCCCGTGTTATGAGTTCCATCGTTACGAAGGATCAGAAAAGGGTATCTGGTATACTGAAAAATGTGCTTGCTACTTATGGAGAGGCGGAGGACCTTATTAATATCGGTGCATACCGGACCGGCTCAAATCCCAGCATTGATTTTGCAATCGAAAAGATCGATGCGGTGAATGATTTCTTGATGCAGGGGACAGATGAGAAATTTGGTTTTGATGAAGCCGTCTCTATTATGTCAGATATATTTGAAGAGGATGGTGAGTCCTAATTGGCACGTTTTCGGTTTCCTATGCAGAATATCCTGAACATGAAGGAAAAGCTGGAGGAGCAGGCAAAAAATGAATATGGTCAGGCAAATGCAAGGCTTCTAGCGGAGGAAAAAAAGCTGGAACAGCTAAATAACCGTCTTGAAGATGCTCGGCTGCAGTTGAAAAATGTCCTGTGTGAAATACTGTCCATGACAGAAATACATAAAAGGGAAAATGCCGTTGTGATCCTTAAGGGGTATGTAAAGCAGCAGCTGCTGGTAGTGAAACGCTGTGAGAAAGAGGTAGAGATTGCCAGGGAAAAGCTCACTGAGGCGATGAAAGAGCGAAAGATCTTTGAGAAACTCAGAGAAAAGGCATTTGATGAGTTTATTAAAGAGGAAGGGCGCAGGGAACAGAAGGAAGTCGATGAGCTTATGAGCTATAAGTACGGGGCAAAAAATGCTTGATTTTGAAAGGATGAATGGATTTTATGGCAAAAAAAGATAAGAAAAATAAAGACAAGAAAGAATATGCCCAGGAGGAAAGTGCAGGCAGTAAACTGCTTACCTTTTTGATCGTACTTTTTATCGTGATCATATGGCTTGTTATATTTGGTGTTTTGATTAAATTTGACGTAGGAATTTTGGAAGTGAAGTTTTGCACCCGGTTCTCAAGGATGTTCCACTGGTGAACCGCATTCTTCCTGAGGTGGAAGGAGCAGAGCCAGAGGGATATTCAAATATTGACGAGGCAAATGCCAGGATCCGCCAGTTAGAAAAGGAGCTTTCTGGATTAAAGAGTGCCAATTCCCTAAGCAGCGATGAGGTAAACGAATTAAAATCAGAGATTAACCGTCTCAAGAAATACGAAGAACAACAGCATTCCTTTGAACAGCGGGTAAAAGAATTCGATGAAAATGTAGTATTTAATGATAAGGCTCCGGATATTTCCGAATACCAGAAATATTATGAGGCAATTGATCCGGACAATGCAGCTTCGATCTATAAAGATGTGATGAAGGATCTTCAGTACCGCGCAGCGATTAAAAAGCAGGCGACGATGTATGCAAAAATGGATCCGGCAAAAGCAGCTTCGGTATTACAGACCATGTCTGGTGATTTGGATCTCGTGGCTTCCATCCTTGACAACATGACGGAGTCAAAGAGTGCGGCGATCCTTGCAGAAATGACGCCGGAGACAGCGGCACAGATTACCACGAAGATGACCGCTAAATAGTTTGTACGGAGAAAAATAACAGTAATGTTTTTCTTCGTGTCAGACGATATGAATATTAGGTAACTCCTGTTTTTTAATAATAAAAACAGTGGGCTATAAATAAAATAAGACAGCATATTTTATGCCGTCTGGAAAGGAGATATTAAATGCAGACACAGGGTATATCACTGAATGCCTCTGCAATGCGGACGATGTCCTCAGGCAAAGCGGGAAAAGGAGATAAAACGGTTTTTGACAGTTTTATGTCCCAGAATGCTTCTTCCGCTTCTGGAAAAAAACAGGATCTTTCTGCTGGAAAATCTCAGGATTCAAAAAAATCTGGTGAGATTACAGCCAGTGGGGATGATTTTACGAAGCAGAAGCTTACTCTGACCTCCCAGCCCCAGGATAAAACCGAGGGAATGGAGACGATAGATCTGGAAGAGATCGGTGAAGAGGTTGTTTCATTTCTGCAGGAGACTTTTGGCATGAGCGAAGAAGATATCGTTGATATTCTGGAAATGCTCGGTATATCGCCAATGGATCTGTTATTGCTGGTTTCACCGGAGCTTCAGAATGTCGTTCCACTTAATGTTGAGAACATTAAGGCGTTTATCATGGAAGTGCATGGTGTGGACGATGCGGATTTGTTTCTATTTTCGGATGCCATGTCTGGTGAGTTGAACGATATCATGTCGGGACTTCAGGACATTCTGGAGCAGGCAACGGGATTGGATATCGGGAAGTTAAACGAGGGGGACGAAGTTCTTGTAAAGAGCTTTGCCGAAAAGTTTAGCGAGCTTGTCGGAAAGGCAGAGGGATCCATACAGGAGACAGCAGTAGAAGGATCTGGACAGCAGGATACATCGGAGATGATGACATCGTCTGCCAAGGATGAGATTCCAGTGGTTGTTGAGACTTCTGGAGAACAGGATCTGTCCGATACATATGGAGAAGGTCAGCAACCAGTTTCCCAGGGTGTGCGCCAGGAGGTACATGAGAGTCCGTTGAACGCTTTTGTAGAAAGGCTTTCCCAGTCCTTTGAAGAGGTGGCACAGGAAGAAGTGGCCGCACCGAGAGAAATGATGTCGAACATTGTGGATCAGGTTGTCAATCATATCCGTATCCGGGTACTTCCACAGACAACAAGCATGGAACTTCAGCTGAATCCAGAGTCACTGGGACGGGTTAATCTCAACGTGACATCCAACAATGGGTTGGCGACAGCAACACTGACAGTGCAGAATGAAGTGGCAAAGGAAGCTTTAGAGAGCCAGTTAACAGTACTTAGAGAGAATCTGGAGAGCCATGGACTGAAGGTGGATTCCGTAGAGGTAAACGTATCGGAATTTGGGTTTAAAAATCCAGAGGATTCCGACCATGGACAGTATAAACAAAAAAAATCCCAGGGAAGAAAATTTCGGTATGATGTGGCAGATGAAGCAGAAACGGAGGAAGTCACAACTGAGACAGCCGAAGACAGACGTGTGGGAGACAGCATGGTGGATTACACCGCTTAATCAGGAAAGGAGGCAAAAGGTATGGGATCATTAATACAAGGTATTGTGACAGAATTGGATGAGTTTGACTTTAGCAAAAGACCAACACAGAACAAAGAGAGGACACCTGGCGGAGATCTTGGTAAGGATCAGTTCCTTCAGCTTCTCGTATGTCAGATGAAGAATCAGGATCCTCTGGAGCCGGAGAAAGATACAGATTTTATCGCCCAGCTCGCGCAGTTCTCCGCATTAGAGCAGATGCAGAATCTCAATGAGACAACTGTTAATTCACAGGCATTTGGATTGGTAGGAAAGTATGTAAAGATCAGCGCAAAGAGTCCAAGCGGTAAATATACGGACGTAAATGGAGTTGTAGATTATATCACCATGAAAGATGGTGAGGCTCAGTTATCTGTGGATGGTAAACTTTATAAGATAAGTGATCTGGTGGAAGTAAAGGATTCTTATTATGCAATTCAGAAGTATCTGCCGTCGGTAGAAAAAACAGAAGCGGTTTATGACAAATCCAATAAAAAACAGGTGGATATCAAGATTAATCTGGGTGAAGGGGATTATGCGGCTTCAAGTGTTGTTGTGGTCATGAATGGCGAAGCTGTGAAGAATGAATTCCTTTCATATAAGGATGGCGTATTGTCCATTTTGCCAGGAGCTCTGGATGAACTGGAGACTGGTGATTATGAAGTGGGTCTTTACTTTGACGATCCATACAGCACCAGCATAAGAGATAAGGTGACCATAAAGGTGACAGACAGCGGAATAGAAGAGTGAGGTACCAGTCATTAAAACTATGACTGTCAAAAGATCAGGAGGTGGATAAAGGTATGAATATTGTAAATAAAAACTTTGTATCCATCGATGAGATAAGAAGCAAACTGAACGGCGGAGCCGGACAGATTGCGGAAAAGACCAGCAGTGATTCTGGGAAGTCGTTTGACAGTGTGCTGTTAGACAAAGCGGATCAGATTAAATTTTCCAGGCATGCAGTGAAACGGCTGGAGACAAGAAACATATCCATATCCGAGGAGCAGAAGGCAAGACTGGAAGATGCAGCAGAGCAGGCGATGGAAAAAGGAATGACAGAATCCCTGGTGATGGTAGATGATCTTGCGTTTATATTAAATGTAAGAAACAAGACCATAGTAACAGCTGTAAACGATACAGCAAATGCAGTTTTTACAAATATCGATGGAGCGATTATAAATTAAAAACGCAGAAAGACACGTTAATTTTACATGCTGGCCCTTAACAGGAAGCATGAAAGTCTTTGAATGCCAGATAAGACTTACTAATAATAAAAATGGAGGGTTGATCCTTATGATGAGATCATTATGGTCTGGTGTGTCCGGTTTGAAGGTACATCAGACAAAGATGGATGTAATTGGTAACAATATTGCGAATGTAAATACGATTGGTTTCCGTGCTGGTACTGTGAACTTTACAGATGTATTTTATCAGACGACACAGCCGGCAGCGGGGCCCAATGCCAATACCGGTGCTGCTGGTACGAATGCATTCCAGATCGGTCTTGGTGCCAATGTGGCTTCTTACAGCGTTAATATGAGTGGAACCGGAGCGACGAACCGTACCGACCGTGGTATGGATGTAATGATCAACGGCGATGCCTTTTTCGTAGTACGGAAAAATGGCGGAACTTATTTTACGAAGGCAGGTAATTTTAATATTGATGCTGCTGGTACCCTGATGTGTGAGACAAATGGTGCTACTGTGCTTGGATGGGGTGTAGATGAGAATGGGGAGATCCGTAAGGACACGGTGGATGCTTTAAAACTGATGACGCCGGAAAACCAGAGCTCAGCGCCGAATCCGACTACAAACGTAACTCTTTCCGGAAATGTGGACCGGGATGATAAACTGGTGCAGTACAGCGAGACAGGGACTGGATATCCTATCTCTGTCAGCTTTTATGATAATCTTGGTAATGAGTATACTGCTAAGCTGACGCTCATGAAGGTACCAGGGGATGAAAATGATGCTGCCAATCAAAATAAAGCTTGTACATTTAATGTGGGAATCTCGGATATCATGTCCAATGGTAAATCCATATTGAAGTATTCGGAGCTGGATGAAAATGGAAACCCCACATACAAACCGACAGATCAGTATATTAATCTGGGCGGCCAGGAGCTTAAATATAATGTCGATGCAGATGGAACCATTACTTTTGATTCCTCAAATGCCATGCTTACATTTAATGGTTCTACCGGAAAGTTTGTCAGTGTGACTGGTGAGGAAGAAGGAATGTTGAATCTGACTCTTAATCCTGGCGGACAGGATAATATCGCATTTCCGCTGGATGGAGTGGATATCGATTTTTCTGGTCTGACTATGTATGGTGGAAAGGGAGGTTGTAGTATCGATCCGAAAAAGGGCGATAAAGGGGGAAACAATGCCGGTAATGCTGCTGGTTCCCTAAACGGATTTGCCATCAACCCAGACGGAAAGATCTATGCGAAATATGATAACGGAGATGAGAAACTTCTGGGACAGATCGCTGTGGCTACATTCGCGAATCCTTCGGGTCTGGAGGCACAGGGTAACAGCTTATTTGCCACTACCCTTAACTCCGGTGAATTCGACGGTATTGGTGAGGAGATCACCGCAGTGGGAAGCTTTTCCATCGGTGCCCTGGAGGCATCAGACGTGGATCTTGCTACAGAGTTTACCAATATGATCACGACGCAGCGTGGTTTCCAGGCGAACTCAAGAACGATCACCACATCGGATACGATGCTCGAAGAGCTGATTAATCTCAAGAGATAATGAATATTTAATTTGACATTTACTGCAAAAAAAGGAAACGTTTTGTTTCCCTTTTTTGCGGTGATATGTTATAATGGACAGAAGGAAGGGGGAGACCGTATGATTGATGTGACCAGAATGAATGATAAAACGTTAACTTTAAATTCGGATCTGATCGAGTCTGTAGAGGAAACCCCGGATACGGTGATCACTCTGACGACAGGAAAAAAAATAATTGTAAAAGAAAGTAGACAAGAGATAAAAAATCTAGTAAAATTATATAGGAAAGAAATTTTCCAAAACATGTAGATAAAGTTAAGGTGGTGTATTTTCTTGGATTTAGCATCTATTATAGGTATACTGGGCTGTGTAGCCGCGGTTGTATACGGAATCGTATCTGGAGATCAGGGAGTTGCGGCGTTGGGTAACTTTTATGACTTTGCGTCAATACTTGTTACGGTTGTCGGTTCATTCATGTGTATGCTGACTATGGCAGATGATCTGCCAGCATTTGTGAACTCACTCAAATCTTTTACTCTGATCTTAAAAGTGCCAAAGAGCAATGAGGGTGAGGTAATACATACGATCATCGATCTGGCGAATGTGGCAAGAAAAGAAGGTCTTCTTCAGCTGGAAGAGGCAGCGTCAGACATAGACGATGAATTCCTGAAGAAAGGGATTATGCTGATCGTCGACGGAACCGACCAGGAACTTGTGACCAGTATTCTGGAGACGGATCTGAGTTGCATCGAAAGGCGGCATAATAAAATCATCAGTTTCTGGGATGGTCTTGCGGCCATGGGACCTGCCTGGGGTATGATTGGTACCCTGATTGGTCTGATCAACATGTTAAAACTGCTGGATGATCCGAGTTCAATCGGACCGAATATGGCAGTGGCGTTGATCACGACATTATATGGTTCCCTGCTTGCAAACTGGATCAGTATCCCGGTGGCGTCAAAACTTCGTGCCATCAATGCCAAAGAGATTATGACCAAAGAAGTGATCTGTGAGGGTATTTTATCCATTCAGGCAGGTGAAAACCCACGTGTGATCGAAGAAAAACTTAAATCATTCCTGGCACCGAAACTTCGGGATGAACTCCTTGGCGGTGACGGTGCAGATCAAGGCGGTGAGGGATAATGGCACGCAGAAAGTCAGAAGAACCAGAATCCATAAGTGGTGGCTGGATCAATACCTTTGCGGATCTTATGAATCTGCTGCTCTGTTTCTTTGTACTTTTGTTTTCCATGTCTACAGTAGACGCGGATAAATATGAACAGCTGGTAACTTCCCTTTCCGAGAGTGTGGATATCTTTGACGGAGGCGGCAAAGCTGTAGGTGAGGGCGCTTTTATATCTAGCGGTACCAGTCAGAAGATATCTATGGAACAGTATTTCAATGAATTTGAAAACAGTGGCAAGGATCCGGAACGGGAAGATGATACTTCCGAGATGTCGGAGGAAGAAAAATACAAGAAAAAGATGGCGGAAGAGCAGGAGCAGAGGACCCGGGCGCTTTATGAAGAAGTCACCCAGGAGGCTGAAAAGAAAAATATTGAACATATGGTTAATGTCAATATGGATGAACAATATCAATTTGTTCAGATATCTCTGAATGGGGCGATTCTTTTTGAGTCCGGTCTGGATGCTATCAATAAATCGGCGATTGGTATATTGAGCAAGGTTGGAGATATTCTGAAAATATACGACAGCCATATGATCAAGATTGAAGGACATACCGATAATATCCCGATTTCCAGCGGAACTTTTCCGAATAATATGTGGCTTTCCACGGCGCGGGCGACCAGAGTGTTTGAATACTTCAAGGATGAGAAGGGACTTGACGCTAGAACCATGGAAGCTACCGGGCGTAGTAAATACGATCCCGTGGCGGACAATGACACTGAAGAAGGCCGCACGAAAAACCGTCGTGTAGAGATAAAGATATATACAGATAAATAGGAGGCTGACATGAAAAAGAATATACTTACCATTGTTATTATGGCGTCTACAATAACAAACCTGGTTCTCACAGCGGTAATGATGTTTTCCATCGTTCCTGCTATGAACAAGACCAATAAGCTGATCGATAAGGTGGCAGCTGTGATCGATCTGGAGACAGAGGAAGAGGAAGAGGGGACACAGTGGGAGAATCTGGAGACCTATGATATTGCCTTTGAGTCAAAACAGACCATTAACCTGAAGGATGAAGGCGACAAAGAGGCTCATTATGTAGTTATTGATGGAATCACGGTATCTTTTAATAAAGAGGCAGAGGATTATGATAAGATATCTGAGTCAGTAAAGACTGCAAATGTGTACATAGTTGATTATGTAAAAGAAGCGATTTCGGAGCAGTCTATTTCTACGTTGAGTGAGCAGGCGATAAAGGATAACGCATTGGCTAAGATTCAGGATTTCTATGGAAGCAAGTGTGTTGTACGCCTTTCATTGTCTGGGTATATGTTCCAGTGATGAAAAGTGAGATAAATTAAAGAAAATACTTTATATTATTTTGATTTTATGATATAATTGAACATGGTGCAGTTGCTAAACGACATGAAACACGGATGAACGGAGGAAACTGCACAAACGAGAAGTTATACAGTGAGGTGAGAAGAATGGGGGATGTCCTGTCGCAAAGCGAGATTGATAATCTGCTTTCCGCACTCAACAACGGGGAATTTGATTCTGCGGAGTTGGATGAAGTAGAAGAACGTCAGGTTAAGGATTACAATTTTGCGAGACCATCCAAATTCTCAAAAGATCACTTGCGTACGCTGGTGTTTATATTTGAACATTATGCGAGGCTGTTATCCACGAATCTGCCAGTGTATCTAAGAAAAAATGTACAGGTTGAGGTGATGCATGCAGAGGCGGCTACCTATCAGGAATTTTCTAATTCCCTGTCTAATCCGGTGCTGCTTGGAGTAGTTAATTTTATGCCTCTTGAGGGAAATATCATCATCGAGATGGCGAGTGGTCTGGGTTATACGATAGTGGACCGAATGCTTGGAGGAAGCGGGGTTCCCTTGGAAAAGGCGAGAGAATTTACAGAGATTGAGCTTACGATCATTGAGAGGATCATGGTTGTGTGCACGAACTTACTTGTAGAACCCTGGCATAATGTCCAGGTATTAGAACCGATGCTGGAACGCATTGAGACAAATTCGCAGTTTGCCCAGTTTGTGTCTCCAAATGAGATGACATCCATTGTCACTATGAACATTCGGATTGGTGATGTGGAAGGGTTGTTTAATATCTGTATCCCATATGCGGTGGTAGAGCCGGTGATTGAAAAGATTAATACCAAGTACTGGTATTCTACTGCGGAAGTAAGGGATGAAGATGTTTATCGTGAGATCACCGAGCACAGATTCCTGTTCGTGCCATTATGGGTAGAAGCGCGATTTCTGTAAATGATTTTATGCATTTGCAGGTGGGCGATATTATAAAGGTGGACACCAAGATTGAAGATGAATTGGATGTCTATGTGGGGAACATAAAGAAATTTTCTGCATTGCCGGGTGCTTATGACGACGCGTATGCAGTAAAGATAAAAAAGGTTTACAGAGAGGAGTAAAATGCAATGGATGGAATGTTATCGCAGGAAGAGATCAATGCACTGCTTGGTGGCGCAGAAGCCGGACAGGATGAAAGTGCAGATGCAGTTGTAAATGATTCTTCTGTTGCAACGGTCTCCGAAGAGCGTTTATCTCCGGAAGAAGGCGATGCATTAGGCGAGATTGCCAATATTAGCATGGGGACTGCCGCTACTACGTTGTCTGTGTTGGTGAACAACCGGGTGGAGATAACAACACCGAGCCTTTCTTATGTTACAGTTCAGGATCTGAAAGAAAACAGTGAGGCACCGTGTGTGTTTATATACATTTCCTATCAGGCGGGGCTGGAAGGAAAAAATGTGCTCGTGCTGAAAGAGCATGATGTAAAGATCATTACCGACCTTATGATGGGCGGTGATGGGACGAATACGGAGAGTGAACTTTCTGAACTTCACTTGAGTGCCATCAGCGAAGCGATGAATCAGATGATGGGATCTGCTTCAACTTCTATGTCATCCATGATCAATGAGATGGTTGATATCAGTCCGCCGACAGCTAGACGGATTGATTTTCAAGCTACCGCACTGGATGATGTGATGGGAGATATGGAAGGTCAGTTATTCGTTCAGGTTTCATTTGAAATGAAAATTGGAGACCTTGTGGATAGTGAGATTATGCAGCTTTATCCTATGGATTTTGCCCGTATGATATATGAGCGCTTTAAAATGACAATGGATGGAGTGACGGAGGAAGCGGCAGAACAGCCAGCGCCTCAGCCGGCAGCGCAGCCACAACCTGTAGCTCAGCCGACACCACAGCCACAGGCTCAGCCACAACCTGCGATGCAGCAGCCGATGATGGGTATGCCGCAGCAGATGGGAGGCATGCCGATGTATGGAATGCCACCACAGGATCTGAACATACAACCGGCACAATTCCAGAGTTTTATGCCGGCGCAGAATCTGGATGGTATTGCTCCAGAGAACATCGACCTGATCATGGATGTTCCTTTGGAGGTTACGGTGGAACTGGGCAGAACCAGTAAAGCCATCAAAGAGATACTGGATTTTTCGCCAGGTACAATTATTGAATTGGATAAGCTGGCCGGAGAACCAATTGACGTATTGGTCAATGGTAAGTTTGTTGCCAAAGGCGAGGTCGTGGTTATCGAAGAAAGCTTCGGTATCCGTGTGACTGAAATTATTAAAGAATAAATTACGGAGGAGATTAATAATGGCAAAAAGTGTTTTGATATGTGATGACGCAGCGTTTATGAGAGTCATGATTAAAGACATTTTAACAAAGAACGGCTACGAAGTAGCTGGAGAGGCTGAAAATGGTCTGAAGGCAGTTGAGAAGTACAATGAGACCAAGCCAGATCTGGTAATGATGGATATCACCATGCCAGAGATGGATGGGATTCAGGCACTGAAAAAGATCAAGGCAGAAGATGGTGCTGCTAATGTTATTATGTGCTCCGCAATGGGTCAGCAGGCAATGGTAGTTGAGTCGATTCAGTCCGGAGCCAAAGACTTCATCGTGAAACCATTTCAGGCGGATCGTGTACTGGAAGCTGTGAAAAAGGCTATTGGCTGATAATGGGATCGAACATATTACAGCTGCTTGCTACGATTGTTATATTTATGGTAGTTTTAGCAGTTACGTATTATGCCACAAAATGGATTGCCAGATCAGGAGCGATTCAGCCCTATACGAAGAACATCGAAGTGATTGAGACTTTCAAGATCGCACCGAATAAGTATGTCCAGATCATAAGACTGGGTAGTAAATACTATTCTATCGGTGTTACCAAGGAGAATATTACATTTTTGGCACCCCTTGAAGAAGAACAACTGGATCTTCGCGAAAAAGAGGAGATGCTGCAAAATGTATCCTTTAAGGATGTTATGGGCAAAGTGGCTTCCCATATCAAAAGCAAAGAACATAAAAAATAATAAAGAGAAAAGGTTGGTATTATGAGAACACACAGGAGATTATTTTCGGTTGTATGTAAAGGGATGTCTCTGGTTTTGGCACTAGTTATATTAACCTTTTTTTCTGGTGCAGTTGTAAACGCCGCTCCCCGTGTCGATTCCAAAGCAGGTGTGGATGAGATCGGGGGAAGTGGGACAGCAGGTGTGAGTGACCCGGAGGATCCGGATGATTTTCAATTTAATATAACCTCAAATGCAGGAAGCAGCAGTTTGTCGGCAAGCCTTCAAATGCTTCTTGTATTGACTGTGCTGGCGCTGGCACCATCGATTCTTATTATGATGACTTCATTTACGAGAATCATCGTGGTGCTGCATTTTGTGCGCTCAGCCCTGGGAACCCAGACAACGCCACCCAACCAGGTACTAGTTGGTCTGGCGCTGTTTCTTACAATGTTTATCATGTCACCGGTGATATCCAATGTGAATACCAATTGCGTACAGCCTTTTCAGAAAGGGGAACTGACGCAGGAGGAAGCATTGAATGAAGGTCTGAAACCAATTCGGGAATTTATGTTTAAACAGACCAGCCGTTCTGACATCAAATTGTTTTTAGATATTGAGGGTAAGAATACAGAAGTGGCTTCTGAGGATGAAGTTCCGACAATGGTTCTTATGCCAGCATTTATCATCAGTGAGCTAAGAACGGCATTTATTATTGGATTTCTCATTTATCTGCCATTTATAGTTATAGACATGGTAGTGGCATCTACACTGATGTCCATGGGAATGATGATGCTTCCGCCGACCACGATATCAATGCCCTTTAAGATTCTCTTATTTGTTCTGGCAGATGGGTGGAATCTTGTCATAGGACAAGTTGTTGAGACATTTTATTAGTTTCAGCATGCCATTTGGTTGACATGGTAATCTGATAAACAAAAAGGGAGGGTGACTGACAAATGACAGAAGCAGATGTGATCGACATTTCATCCCAGATGATCTGGGTTATTATAAAATGTGCAGCACCGCTTTTGCTGGTGTCGCTGATCGTAGGTCTGGTCATCAGTATTTTTCAGACTGTCACCTCGATCCAGGAGCAGACACTTACTTTTGTTCCAAAGCTGCTTGCTATTTTCATTACGCTGCTTCTCACTGGAAGCTGGATCATGAATAACTGCGTGGAGTTTTTACAGCTGTTATGTGACAATTTTTCGGTGTTTGTTAAATAGTATAAATCATGGAATGCATCAATGTGCCGGGAACTGACAGTGTACAGGCGGAATGGAGGATGGAATGAGTTTTTCTGTAGAACATCTGGAATTTTATCTGCTCATACTGATCCGCATTTCTTCTTTTGTTCTGGCAGCGCCGGTTTTTAGCTTTCAGACAATACCGATGAAGGTTAAGCTGGCATTAAGTATAGTGCTTTCTATCGTAGCCATACAGGTTGTTCCAGTGGTGGGGTTGGATTATACAGGGATCATAGGTTATTCAGCGCTGGTTATTCAGGAATCACTGGTTGGGCTGGTTCTGGGATTTATGTGCAATGCCTGTATCTTTATCGTATCCTTTGCCGGTCAGCTTATGGACATTGAAATTGGTTTGTCGATGGCAAATATGTTTGATCCGCTAACCCGTATTCAGGTTTCTGTAACAGGCAATATCTATAACTATCTGCTCATGCTCGTAATGGTGGTAACTAACATGCATCATTATGTACTTCGGGCGATATTGGATACCTTCCGCTATTTTAATGTTGGCAGGGCGGTATTTACCGGGAATCTGGTGGAGACAGCTATAGATTTTATGGCAAATTATTTTTTGATAGGCTTTCGGATCGTGCTGCCGGTATTTGCCTGTATGCTGGTCATCAATGTAGTGCTGGGAGTCCTTACGAGAGCAGCGCCTCAGATGAATATGTTTGTGGTAGGACTTCAGATGAAAGTATTGGTAGGGATACTGATTCTTCTCATAATACTTCCCACGCTGCCGATGGTGACAAACTTTGTGTTTGACCATATGAAAGAAGTGGTGTTACAGATTTATAATTCTTTCACACCTAAATAGGAGCTGTTAAAAGAATCTTTTCGGGCAGGTGAAACGATGGAGAACTGTCATTTGCTGAAGTATGATCTTCAGTTTTTCGCCAAGGATGGAGAAGGCGGAGAGAAGACAGAGGAAGCAACACCGAAAAAACTGGAGGAAGCCAGAAAAGAAGGACAGGTGGCAAAAAGCCAGGATCTGGCGGTCGCGATTCTTCTTATCATACTGTTCGCCAGTCTGAGATTTTTCGGGGGATATATGTATGACCGGTTTGTACAGGTTTTTGTAGTATATTCTAATAGTATCAGTGAATATGCTTATGATTTTAATTCAGACCGGGTGATGAATCTTCTGACCTTTGGGGGGAAAGAGATTCTTCTGATCTGTGGTCCTATCATGGCACTGGCGCTTATAGCTGCCATAGCTGTCAATGTGGCACAGGTTAAATGGAAACCTACCGGGAAACCAATGAAACCGAAGATATCCAAGATCAGTCCAGTATCCGGATTTAAGCGGATGTTTTCCAAGGATAAATTATTTGATCTGGCAAAATCAATTGTGAAGCTTATCGTATTGTTTTATGTTGTGTATGATTCGCTTAAGGATGAGTGGGGACTGGTAGTAAATATTTATCGGCTGGAACTGGTACCGGCATTGGAATTAATAGTTATTACGGTGATCAATGTAGGTTTTAAGATCAGTATTGTGTTTCTTATTCTTGCGGCAGTGGATTATTATTATCAAAAACGCAAGTTTAAAAAAGACATGAGGATGACCAAGCAGGAAGTTAAGGACGAATATAAAAATACAGAGGGGAATCCACAGATCAAAGGCAGGATCCGGAGCAAGATGCAGGAGGCTTCGAGACGCCGTATGATGCAGAGTGTTCCGGAGGCGGATGTGGTTATCACAAACCCGACCCATCTGGCAGTTGCCATTAAATATGACAAAGCTCTGGGAGAGGCACCAGTGGTGCTGGCAAAAGGAGCAGACTTTCTGGCAGCCAGGATAAAAGATGTGGCGAGGGACAATAAAATAGAGATCGTGGAAAATAAGCCCCTGGCAAGGATGTTGTATTATAATGTTGAAATTGGAGACCAGATACCACCAGAACTGTATCAGATGGTGGCTGAGATACTGGCATATGTATATAGTCTGCAGGGAAAAATATAACAGTTTGGAGGTGAATCGGATATGAAAAAGGTGGATATTATATTGGGATGTTTTGTTTTGGTACCTATATTATGCCTGATCATTCCGGTTCCGCTGGTTTTATTGGATATTTTGTTTACATTGAACATTGCCATATCCATGATCGTTCTTTTTAGTTCGTTATTTGCCAAAGAACCTTTGGATATGTCAACTTTTCCTACTCTTTTGCTTTTGACGACATTGTTCCGTCTGTCTCTGAATGTAAGCTCTACGAGAAATATCCTTCTGAACGGTGAGGCGGGAAACGTAGTAAGTACATTTGGTAATTTCGTGGGCGGCGGTAATCTGGTTGTCGGAGGAGTTGTGTTCATCATCTTGATCATTGTTCAGCTTATGGTGATCAACAAAGGTTCTGAGCGTGTGTCGGAAGTTACTGCGAGATTTACGCTGGATGCAATGCCTGGTAAGCAGATGGCGATCGACGCTGACCTGAATACCGGAGCGATTACCGATGAAGAAGCGAAAGAACGAAGAGAGAAAATACAGTCAGAGGCAGCATTTTTTGGATCCATGGATGGTGCTACCAAGTATGTTAAAGGAGATGCGACAGCAGGACTTCTGATTACCGTGATCAACTTTGTAGGTGGTTTGATCCTGGGGATCGTGATGAATGGCATGGAGGCTCAGGCAGCGCTGCAGACCTATTCCATACTGACCATTGGTGATGGACTTACCAGCCAGATCCCCTCTCTTATGATCTCTCTGGCTACTGGTGTCCTTGTGACAAAGGGTTCCAAGGATGCAGATGTGGGCGGACTTCTGCAGAAACAGCTGCTGGGTACGCCAAAGGTATTGATGATCGTCGGATGTGCTTTGATCGGATTGGGTGTATTTACACCGATGAACATTCTTATTTTCAGCGGTTATGGCATCTTTTTCATTATTACGTCCAGGATGATGACAAACGAACTGGAGATGGAAGAGACGGATTCCCAGATCAGCGAGGAGGAAGAGTCTGCGGAAGAGATCCGAAGACCAGAGAACGTCACCTCACTGTTAAAGGTAGATTCCATCGAGCTGGAGTTTGGATATGGTATCATTCCCCTTGCGGATGTGAACCAGGGGGGTGACCTGCTGGACCGTGTTGTTATGATACGAAGGCAGATTGCCTTGGAACTGGGGTGTGTTGTTCCGATGATCCGTCTCCGTGATAATATTCAGCTGAATCCAAACCAGTATGTGATCAAGATCAAAGGAATCCCAGTCAGCGAGGGAGAGATTTTGTTTGACCATTACATGGCGATGAATCCTGGTTTCGTAGAAGAGGAACTGACGGGAATCCCGACCTTTGAGCCATCGTTCCATCTCCCGGCGATCTGGATTACAGAAGGTCAGAGGGAGCGTGCAGAATCTCTGGGATATACTGTAGTGGATCCACCTTCTATCATAGCGACCCATCTGATGGAGATCATCCGCGGCAATCTTCATGAGCTTCTTACCAGACAGGATGTACAGAATCTTATCGATAATGTAAAAGAGGCGAATGAAACTCTCGTATCTGAACTCGTACCTAAGATGCTCAGTGTGGGAGAGATTCAGAAGGTATTGCAGAATTTATTATTCGAGGGCATTTCTATCCGTGACCTGATCACGATTTTTGAGACGCTGGCGGATTATGCACCGACAACACATGATTCTGATATTCTTACAGAATATGTGAGGCAGAATCTGAAACGGGCAATATCCAATAAATACTTTACCCGTAGCGAGGCTACCAGTGTGATTACCCTGGATCCGAAAGTGGAGCAGGAGATTATGAATTCTGTGAAGCAGTCCGAGCAGGGATCTTATCTTGCCCTGGATCCGGATTACTCGTCTCAGGTTATGGATGCGCTTAGGGAAGAGAGTACTAAGCTGGAGGAATTGGGCAAAACACCAATTATTATTACCTCTCCTATTGTGAGAATGTATTTCAAGCATCTTACGATGGAGCAGTTTAAGAATTTACATGTATTATCATATAATGAGATTGACTCAGATGTTGAGCTTCAGTCAGTAGGGATGGTGACTACCGAATGATCATTAAAAAATTTTTGGCGAAAACAGAGACAGAGGCAATAGAAATGGCAAAAAGAGAACTGGGAAGCAATGCCATCGTGATGAATATTAAGAAGGTGCATCCCCGGGGATTTGCTAGGTTTTTTATAAAGTCCAAGGTAGAAGTGACCGCAGCACTGGATGAAAATGTTGTGTATGATACAGAAAATAAGAACCTGGCTTCTGATGAGAACAGGGATGGAGTGGCTTTGGAGCTGACTGCGCCTAAGTTTGTGCCGGATATTGTGGCTGTCGAGGGTGAGGATAAGAATGTTGCAACACTTGAGGAAAAACTGGACAGTCTTCAGAAGATGCTGGAAAAGCAGATGTCTGAAAAGGTGCAGGAAGAGAAAACAAATCTTGTAGTAGAAGAGATGGATAGTGAGCCAGATCTAAAGGTGATACGAGCAGCGAAGAAGAGCAAAGATGTCAGTAAAGCCAGGGCATGTAAGGAACTGATCCTCAAACAGATGATCCAGAATGAAGTAGAGGAGTCTATTGCGGAGATGCTGATCGATGAAGTGGATCGTTCCCTGCCTGAGGATGCTGCACTGGATCAGATTCTGGCAGCGATCTATCAGAAGATCATTCTGATGACAGGGCAGCCTTATGTGCTGGATAAGGAAGTGGAAGAGGGAGAGACAAAATATGTTTTCTTTCTTGGTTCTACAGGTGTAGGAAAAACTACTACCATTGCTAAGATTGCTTCCAGGATGAAATTGAACCAAAAAAAGAACATTGCACTGGTTACGGCGGATACCTTTCGGATTGCAGCCGTAGAGCAGCTGAAGACATATGCAAATATTCTCAGTGTTCCCCTCAAAGTAGTTTACAGCCCGGAAGAGCTGGGAGAGATGCGGGAAGAATTAGATCAATTTGATATTTGTTTTATTGATACAGCAGGGTGTTCTCATAAAAACAGGGAACAGATGGAGAATATGAAGAAATTGATGGAGCAGATTCCTATCTCCAGACGGGAGGTTTATCTGGTTCTGAATGCAGGGGCGAAATACAATGATCTGAAGAATATCGCAGATGTATATTCTGACATTACGGATTTCAGCTTGATATTTACGAAACTGGATGAAACTTCTTCGGCGGGAGTAATGCTGAATATGCGGACATACACGGACCGGCCGCTTTCCTATGTTACCTGGGGACAGAATGTACCGGATGATATTGGAAAGGTGGATGCACAGAGGATTGCAAAAAAACTGTTAGGAGGTAAGTCGTAGTGGATCAGGCAGAACGGTTGAGAAACATTATAAAGAGACAAGATTTTAAAGCTGATCATGAGCGGGTTGCCAAGGTGATCACTGTCACAAGTGGCAAGGGCGGTGTTGGAAAGACCAGTCTTTCTGTGAATCTGGCGATCCAGCTTGGCCGTCTGGGCAAAAGGGTAGTTGTTTTTGATGCTGATTTTGGTCTTGCCAACATTGAGATCATGTTGGGGATACGTCCAAAGTATAATCTGGCAGATCTGATGTATCGGGGAAAAAGTATTGAGGATATCATTACATATGGCCCAGAAAATGTTGGTTTCATATCGGGAGGTTCTGGTATCAATGAACTGGCTAATCTAACCAGAGACCAGGTTTTTTCAATGATTCATCGTCTGGGAGATCTAGATCGTATTGCTGATGTGATCATTGTTGATACTGGGGCAGGAATCAGTGATACTGTACTTGAATTTGTGGCGGCAAGCGAAGAGGTGCTGCTGGTGGCAACACCAGAACCTACATCCATCACCGATGCCTATGCGCTCCTGAAAACATTGAATAAGAAAGCTTCTTACCGTCCGGAAAAAACAGTGGTGAAGATGGTGGCAAACCAGGTAAGGGGAGAGAAAGAAGCAGCAGATCTTTTTGAAAAGCTTGGAGTAGTGGTAGGAAAATTTTTGGATATTGAGGTAGAATTTCTTGGATCCGTGCCATACAATAAAAATATGCAGCATGCTGTCATGCGTCAGGCACCAGTTTCCATCAGTGATCCGGAATCCGATTCGGCAAGGGCAGTGAGGGATATTGCTGGCTGCCTGGAAGATGTAATGACAGAAAAGACAGAAAAAGGCGGTATTGTTAAACTGTTTTCAAGTGTGATACGTATGCGGTTTATGAAGTGACGATAAGAAGTCTATTTAGGATGGAGATAATTTATGCAGAAGGCGATAATCAATATTGGTGATAAAATTGAACTCACCCATGTGAAAAGTGCTTATAGGAGAAAATTGTCAGATCGCACATATGGAAGCAAGCTTCTGGATTATGATGGCTTTCGGGAAGCCAAAGTTTCCATGCCCATTTATGAGGGAAAGGTTGTGCCCCTTGAATTAGATGATGAATACGATCTGTGTTTTTTTACTTCTTTCGGGTTATTCCGATGCCGTGCCAAAGTGAAAAAGAGATTTAGGGAGGGGAAAATGCATGTGCTTCTGGTGGAGTTTCTGTCCCTGCCCAAAAAGTATCAGAGGCGAAAGTTTTTCCGGCTTGAATGTATGATGGAGATTCGCTACCGTGAGATCTCTCAGGATGAGAAAGTCCTCTATGATCTGGTGGAGGCGGAGGAGATCGAAGATTTTGAAAAGAAGCTGTATGAGAAAAAGATGTGTGAGCTTGCTGGCCGCTGGAACAAAGCTCTGATGACGGATATCAGTGGAGGCGGTGTGCGCATTCAATGTAAGGACAAAGTAGAGCCAGGAGCTTTTATCGAGGTGGATATTCCTCTCGAGACTGCATCAGCAGGGATTTATAGGTTTTGTTGTCTGGCCAAAGTTGTGGCGACGGTGAATATAAATAATGGGGCGTATCGTTCGGAACTTCGTTGTGAGTATGAAAATATAGGGAGAGAGCAGCGTGAATCAGTGGTAAAATATGTCTTTGAAGAGCAGAAAAGAAGATTGAGGAAAGAATAACATGAAAAAAATCCTGATAATTGATGACTCTGCACTTATGAGAAGGGTCATGTCTGATATAATAACATCAGAACCTGGAATGACTGTTGCGGATACAGCGGATAATGGTTCAACTGCGGTAAGATATTTAGACAGCGGAAAGCGGTATGACTGTATTCTTCTGGATATCAATATGCCTAAAATGGATGGTATCGGTTTTTTGACATATATCAATGAAAAACGTATTACGATACCAGTTTTGGTGGTCAGTTCGATTGCCAGCCAGAGTACCAAGGAAACCATGCAGGCGCTGGAGCTGGGAGCATATGATTTTGTAAAAAAGCCGGATGGAGTTACTTCACCTGAGTTTAAAGACCAGTTGCTGCAGAAAGTCAAATGTGCTTTTGGACTTAAGCCGGTGGTATATCAGGAACCAGTTATCCGAAGACAGCAGGAACCGCATGTATCCAGGCTGACGCCAAGGTCCCAGAGGTGGCAGGAGACATCCGGCGGCAGAGGAACGATTATTTTTATTGCTTCTTCTACTGGAGGACCGAAAGCGCTTCAGTCAGTAGTTCCCAGATTTCCTAAGAATATCGGCTGTCCGATCGTGGTGGTGCAGCATATGCCGGAGGGCTTTACCAATTCCCTGGCAGAACGTCTCAATGAGATGAGCCAGTGCCAGGTAAAAGAAGCTGCAGACGGTGAAAAGTTACAGAATGGTGTTGTATATGTGGCAAAGGGTGGATACCAGCTGCGGGCAGAACCAAAGAATTTGAATGAACATATTCTGGCTGTCAGGAAAGAGGAGCCAAGAGGCGGACTTCGCCCCTGTGCAGACATTTTTCTGGAATCTCTTCTGGATTCCAGTTATCAGAGAATTTTTTGTGGGATACTGACCGGTATGGGAAGCGACGGGACGAAGGGACTTATTCAGTTAAAACAAAGGAAAAAGGTTTACACGGTGGGGCAGAGCGAGGAATCCTGTGTGGTATATGGCATGCCCCGCGCAGCAGTAAGAGCAGGTGTTGTAGATGAAGTGGCTGATTTACAGAAGGTTGCTGATTTGCTGATCGCTGCTATGCAGCAGAATGGAGGATAAAATGGATACCAGTCAATATTTAGAGTTGTTTATTGATGAAACAAAAGAGCATCTGCAGTCATTGAATGAGCATATTCTGGAGCTGGAGAAGGATCCAGAAAACGATGATACCATCAATGAGATTTTCCGGGCTGCCCATACTTTAAAGGGAATGTCTGGAACAATGGGATATACAAGGATGCAGCGTCTTACCCATGATCTTGAAAACGTATTTTCGGAGATCCGGAACGGCAATATGAAGGCTAACGAAAAGCTGGTTGATATTCTGTTTCGTGGATTGGATGCACTGGAATCCTATCTGGATGTTATTTCCAGTACCGGGAGTGAGGGAACAGAAGACAATGAGGATATCATCAACGATCTGAACGAAGTGATTGCTGAGGAAACAGGGGCTGACGGCAGTGCGCCGGAAGAGACGAAAAAGGTAGAAGTGAGTCCCGCAAATGAGGCAAAACCTGCGGAGAATAGTCCGGCAAAGAATAAATATGAACAGATTCCGGTTTCGGAGTACGAGATCCATGCTATGGAAAATGCGAAAGAAGACGGACAGAATGTTTTTGGCATCACGGTGTATCTCCAGGAGTCCTGTATTCTGAAAGCGGCAAGAGCTTTCCTTGTCTTTAAGACAGTGGAAGATAAGGGAGAGCTGATTAAGTCTATACCGGATACGGAAAAGATTGAGGATGAGGAATTTGAGCTTGATTTCAGCTGGATCCTTGCTACAAAGGAAAGTAAGGAAACCATCAGACAGCTTATTATGAATGTGTCTGAGATCGCTGAAGTCTGTATCGATGATTTCAAATATACAACGGTTGTACAAAATACACAGCCGGAAAAAGAAGAAAAGAAAGAAGAAAAACCAGAAGTCAAAGAACCTGCAAAGAAACAGCCGCCCCAGGCGGCAGCAAAGGGAAAAGTGGCGAGCCGTTCTGTGCGTGTTGACATTGACAAGCTGGATGTACTGATGAATCTGGTGAGTGAGCTGATCATTGCTAAGAATGCTCTTGTGTCCGTGACATCCGGAGACAATGGAGCAGAGGTAGGATCCGGGCAGATCTTCCATGAAAATATTGAATATCTGGAGCGTGTCACTACGAACCTTCATGAATCCGTTATGAAGGTGAGGATGGTTCCGATCGAGAGCGTAGTGAACCGTTTTCCGCGTATGATCCGTGACTTGAACCGGAAACTCAACAAAAAAATGGAACTTTATATGACTGGTGAGGATACAGAGCTTGACCGTACCGTGATCGATGAACTTGGAGATCCGTTGATGCACCTTCTTCGGAATTCAGCAGACCATGGACTGGAGAGTAATGAGGAACGTGTCCGTCTTGGGAAACCGGAAGTAGGGTCTATTTTCCTGGACGCTTACCAGGATGGGAATAATGTAACCATCGAGGTCAGAGATGATGGTGGCGGAATTGACACGGAAAAAGTTAGAAGAAAGGCTCTGGAAAAGGGAACGATCACCTTACAGCAGGCAGAGGCGATGACGGATAAGGATTATATTGACCTGTTGTTCCAGCCGAGTTTTTCAACTGCAGACAAGATTTCGGACGTATCAGGCAGAGGTGTGGGACTTGATGTGGTAAAGACCAAGATCGAGTCTCTGGGCGGAAGCATTGAGGCCAGGACGGTCAAAGGACAGGGAAGTACGTTCATGATCCAGCTTCCATTGACCCTTGCCATCATACAGGCATTGATGGTAGAAGTAGGAAAGGAAAAATATGCGATCCCTCTTGGGAACATCGATACGATTGAAGATATTTCCCAGGATGATATCAAACTGGTTCAGTCCAAGGAAGTGATCTATCTGAGAGGCAGCGTGATCCCGATCATCCGTATGAATGAAATTCTCGAAATGGAGGATTATGATAAGGAAGCAGACATTGAATCAGGAGTTGCCGTAGTTGTAAAGAAGGGCGACCAGAGACTGGGATTGGTTGTGGATAATCTTCTTGGACAGCAGGAGACTGTTATCAAGTCCATGGGACATCATATCACCAATGCCAAACTCTTCAGTGGGGCGACGATTCTTGGAGACGGTGAAGTGGCATTGATCCTTGATACAAACACACTGATTTAGGAGGGCGAGCAAATGGACGGAATGATGAATGAAAATGCAGTAGAGGAAATTCAGTACATAGTGATCCGGATTGGTGATGAACAGTACGGAATCAATATTGGATATGTAGATAATATTGTCAGAATGCAGCGAATTACAAGGGTTCCAAAGTCTCAGCCTTACTATGTCGGCGTGATCAATCTGAGAGGTGAGGTGGTTCCAGTCATGAGCCTCCGAAGAAGGTTTGACCTGGAGAATGACTCTTATGAAGGTTCCACCCGTATCATTATACTGAAATTAGAAGATCAGTCCCTGGTGGGAGTGATCGTGGATGAGGTAAGAGAGGTTGTAAACCTGAATCCGGAAACAATAGAGACACCTTCCTTTAAACTGGATGAGAAAAATGCTGCCTATCTTGCCGGTATTGGTAAAAACGGTGAAAATCTCATTTCTCTTCTTAATATAGAAAATGTTGTGGGAGAATCAAAGACAGTATGAGTGACATAATACGTGTGGGGATGGCGGATTTTAAACTCTGCCGTTCTCCACAGAAGATATCAACCCTTGGGCTCGGTTCCTGTCTGGGGGTTGTGTTGTATGATAAAACCACAAAGATTTGTGGGCTTGCACATGTTATGATGCCGGACAGTAGTCAGATTACTAAAAATACAAACCGCATGAAATTTGTAGATACCTGTATTCCAGATATGTATGAAGAACTTCTGCGGGTAGGAGCTAAAAAATCTGGAATTATTGCCAAAATGGCAGGCGGAGCGAAGATGTTTTCCTATCAGTCCAGCAATAAGTTTCTAAATATCGGGCAACAGAATGTGGATGCTGTGCATGAAGTTCTCGGTGAACTTCAAATACCGATCCTGGCCGAAGATGTTGGGAGCAATTATGGCAGAACCATTGAGTTCGATACAGTAACTGGTGGATTGAGTGTGAAAGCAGTGGGAATTGGCGACAGTATCATTTGACAGGAATGATTGTCAGGCAGAATGGGGGAAAATAATGAAATATCGATTTATTCCGGCATTTACTATGCTGCTGGCAGGACTGGTGTGCTGCATTATGAGTATTGTACAGGGATGGGATGTTACTTATAGTCTTATCGTATTGATCATTGTTCTTGTTCTATTTTATATCATAGGTCAGATTGCGGCGCAGGTAGTAGGTAAAGTGGTGGCAGAACATGAGGCCATGGTCCGGGCAGAGAATGAACGGATCCGTCAGGAGGAAGAAGCAAGGAGACTGGCAGAACTTCAGGCGGAGGAGGAAAGGAAACGTCGGGAAAAAGAAGGCGACGAAGCAGAACAGGAAGAAGATGATGTCTGATCTGACGATCTAGTATCGTAAGATAGTGAGGGAGCGCTTATGGCGATGAATGAATCCGAAAAGAAAAAGATATGGGACAATTATATAAAGACTAAGAGTCCGGAACTCAGAGAACAGCTGATTGTCGAGTATGCGAATCTGGTAAACCTGGTTGCCGGGCGAATGGGTATGTATCTGGGGTATACGGTGGAATATGATGATTTAGTGGGATATGGTATATTTGGACTTATTGATGCCATAGATAAGTTTGATCTTGCTAAAAATGTAAAATTTGAAACCTATGCCAGCCTTCGGATTCGGGGATCTATTCTTGACCAGATTCGGAAGATGGACTGGATTCCCCGGACGCTGCGCCAAAAGCAGAAACAGATGGAGGCAGCTAGTGCCAGACTGGAGGGAGAGCTGGGAAGACCTGCGACAGATTCGGAGATTGCTGAAGAGCTGGAGATCAGTCTCGAAGAATATGACAGCTGGAAAAATGAAGCGCAATTTACCAATCTTGTGTCCCTGGATGATTTTTTGGAACAGGGCGGGGATGCCCGAATGGATTCTGCGGGGGGAACCAGCCGTTTTGAACAGCCAGAACAGGCGCTGGAAAAACAGGAGCTTAAGCAGATGCTGGTAGAAGCATTAAAGACGCTTACGGAGAAAGAATCCAGTGTGATCACGCTCTACTATTATGAAGATATGACATTAAAAGAGATCAGCAGGATCCTGGAAGTTTCGGAATCCAGGGTTTCCCAGCTTCATACGAAAGCACTGCAGAAGATCAAGGTGCAGATGGGGGATTCGGTAGAGCTGTTAAATCTTTTCTGATATAAAAACAATCTGTTGGAATTATCAGGAAGAACGGATAAAACACCGGGGAAAGACTGAAAGGGGAGGATATTTATGGGGGAAAATGCATACTTCCAGATTGTGCATAAGACAAATCGAACATTTCTAAAGGTGTTTCCAGCTACACAGGATGGCGAGATGTTTCAAATTGATGAGGTTATGAAATATCTGGATCGGATCAATCTGCCCGACTATGATTCGGTGGCACTGAACCAGTATCTGAAGCGGGGTGATTTCCAGAAAGAATTCCCTTTGCTGGATCAGGAGATCCTGCCAGAAAACGAGCGGTGTATCGTTGATATCCGTAATGAGGGAGAAGAGGCAGCTGCCAGGTTTTATCCGCCCTCTACAAGCGGGAAAAAACTGACCAGGGAAGATATACTCAGCGACTTAAAACTCGAAGGAATAGTCCATGGTATCCGGGAGGATGTGGTGGATGAGTTTATAAAAGCCCCGAAATATTGCCAGGATTATGTTGTGGCGGTGTCCACGCCACCGGTGCAGGGGCATGACGCTTTGGTGGAATATCATTTTGATATAAATGCCACAGCGAAACCGAAGTTGAATGAGGATGGAAGTGTAGACTTTCATCATCTGGGAAATATCAAGCCAGTACAGGTTGGAGAAAAGCTTGCGACCCTTACACCGGCGGATTTTGGAAAGCCAGGCATCAGTGTCACAGGAAAGTCCCTCGCTCCCAATAAAGTGAAAGTGAAACGGCTTCGTCATGGCAGGAATATTACGATGACAGAGGATGGTTGTGAGCTGTATTCCCAGGTTGCAGGACATGTGACCCTGGTCGACGACCTTGTCATGGTATCCAATATATATGATGTGCCTGCAAATGTAGATGCATCTACCGGGGATATCGAGTATAAAGGAACGGTAAATGTTGTTGGAAATGTAAATACTGGTTATGCTATAAAGGCAGATGGTGATATTATTGTAAATGGTGTTGTTGAGGGCGCTGATCTTGTAGCCGGCGGAAACATCGTTCTTAAGCGGGGAATGCAGGGCATGTCTAAAGGGACCCTGACAGCAGAGGGAAATGTAACCGCAAAGTTTATCGAAAACAGTCAGATCAAATGTAAGGGTACATTAATGTGTGATGCAGTTCTCCACAGTGATGTAGAGTGTCAAGGAGAGATTTCAATCCTTGGAAAGAAGGGATTGATCAATGGGGGTCACATTCGCTCTTATGCCAATATCGCAGCGACACAGCTGGGATCCTCCATGGGTACTTCTACAATTGTAGAAGTAATGCCTGATATTGAACTTGTGAAACTGTTAAACGAAACTGAGGAAAAGACTAAGGAAGCAAGTGAAGCTTTGAAGAAGATGGATGGGGTTCTTCATTCCATTAAAAAGTGTGTAAAGACAGGAAAAGGTCTTTCACCAAAACAGAAGGAGTATTTGAAGACAGCATCTGCTTCGAAACCTAAGATCCAGAGGAAGATTGAGAGTATGAAGGCGCAGTGTGATACTCTCCGGAAAAGCCTGAAGGCGAATACGAATGTCAGTATCCGGGTAGAAGGGGTGGTAAACTCCGGAGTACATATTGTGATCAAAGATGTATCCAAGATTATGAGTGACAGGGTATCCAGGTGTAAGTTTGTAAGAGAGGGCGCAGATATCAAGTCGATTGGAATTTAGCTTGTCAGCCAGCAGGAAGACAGGAAAGGTGTGGTGATCAATATGTCCATCAGTTCTATTGATGCTTCCACGATAGCTCCCAGGTCATCGGAGGCGTCTGGAATCATAGGAAGGGAACAGCATCAGTTTCAGCATATGGGTGAAACTGCCGCTGCAAGTTTTGAAAAAAATGTAGAACAGCAGAGCCAGAGGACCACAGAGGCGAATAAGAGTGAGAAAGAAGAATACCGTTTTGATGGTTCTGGTAAGAATAAATACAGCGGCGGGCGCAACAAAAAGAAAAAAAAGCAGTCAGAAGAGGCGCCGATGGCACCAAAATCTGACAGCAGTTTTGATATTATGATATGATAAGCCAGAGTTTATCGTTGCGATAAGCTTTGGGGGGAGGAAAAAGATGAATGCAGCAGAGATCATACTACTGATTTTGGGTTTTTTGAGTATCTCTATCAGTTTCTTTGTAGGGAAGAAGGAAAAAAAATCGGATAGCCCTGAAACAGCTGAGTATCAATCCAGAGACATATGGACAGAAAAAGAAGAGACGATGGTTCGTGAGCAAATAGAGGCTATACTTAGCGAAGAGAGGGAAAATGTTATTGCTGAGACCACAGATCAGCTGAATCGGAAGAGCAATGAAAAGATCATGGAATTTGATGAGTTTTCCGCTCAGTTATTGGAAAAGATAAACCATAATCATGAGGAAGTTGTGTTTATGTACAATATGCTGAGTGAAAAAGAAAAAGAGTTCAAAGAAACCGCAGTAAAAAAAGAACCAGCGGAGAAGCCTTCTGTAATAGAGGCTGTGGATCAGGAAAATAAAAACGTTTCCAAAGAGCCGGAAAAGAAATCTGTTAAAGCTGCTGA
>CAMXSH010000014.1 GCA_947246475.1 uncultured Roseburia sp. | reverse complement strand
TCACAAGGAACTGATTTCATGTATGAAATACAGGCTTTGAGTGCAATAATATTACTATGTATGTCCGATATGATACCGATTTTCATAAATAACTTCCTTTTTTATAATTTCACTTTATCTATGATGCATATGATTGCTTTATTACGCAGAACACTAAAATTTGCTTTCTTTTGATTATGCCACCCCCCACTTTCCTTTTTCCACATAAGTTTCATCACTTATATATTCAATGGCTCCTCCAGGCTAACCTACACACCCGATAATATCCGTAATGCTTGAAAGCCCCTCATCCTTCACATAGCGTTCCAGTCCGTCAATGATCTCTGTCGTGGCATAGGGGTTGAAAAAGTTTGCCGTTCCCACTGCCACCATCGTAGCTCCTGCCATAAGGAACTCCAGGGCATCCTCGGTGTTCTGGATCCCACCCATGCCAAGCACCGGAATCTTCACCGCGTGCGCCACCTGGTACACCATACGCACCGCCACTGGCTTCACACAGGGACCAGACATTCCTGCGGTCTGATTGGCGATGGCAAAAGTCTTCCTAGCCACATCGATCTTCATACCCGTCAGCGTATTGATCAAGGAAACTCCGTCAGCTCCGCCTGCTTCCACCGCTCTCGCCATCTCGGTGATGTCTGTCACATTGGGGCTGAGTTTCATGATGACCGGCTGCTTTGCCACCTGTTTTACTGCCCTGGTGATCTCCTCTGCCATCTCCGGCTTCTGGCCAAAAGCGATTCCTCCCGCCTTTACGTTTGGACAGGAAATATTGATCTCCAGCATATCCACCGGCTCCTCTGCTAGGCGCTCTGCCACTTCCACATAATCTTCTTTGGACCGCCCGCATACGTTTACGATCACCCTAGCATTCTTCTCTTGTAGAAAAGGCAAGTCTCTCTGGATAAAGGTATCGATTCCCGGATTCTGCAGACCGATCGCGTTTAACATACCAGCGTGGGTCTCCGCGATCCTGGGAGTGGGATTTCCTTCCCAGGGCACACTGGCTACTCCTTTTGTCGTCACTGCCCCCAGCCTTCCAAGATCTACAAATTCACTGTATTCCATGCCTGAACCAAAGGTTCCCGACGCCGTTGTGACCGGATTCTTAAAGGGTTTTCCTGCGAAATTAACTTCCAAACTCATATCCTTCTCCCTCTCATTATCAATCGTCTAAAACTCTACTTCTGTAGACAAAAATACTGGGCCATCCTTGCAGACTCTTTTATTTTTCACCTTGGAATGGTCATCGATCTCTGCTGACTGGCAGACACAAGCCAGACACGCCCCCACTCCACAGGCCATACGCTCTTCCATGGACAGATATGCCTTGATATCATGCTCCTGGGCAAAATCTTTTACTCCCCGCAGCATCGGTGTAGGTCCGCAGGAATAGATCACATCCACCCCATTCTCAAGAATCTTCTGCTCAGTGATGGCATCGATTACAGTTCCCCTCGTGCCTGCGCTTCCATCGTCCGTAGCTATGAACACTTCCGCATATGTTTCAAATTCATCCTTTAAAAACATGCCGCTGTCCCGGTATCCCAGCACCACTGCAGCGCTGCCGCCAAACTGCTTTGCCAGTTCCAGCATAGGCGGAATGCCAATACCTCCGCCGATCAGCAGCGGTCTCTCTCCCTCCCGCTTAAATCCATTTCCCAGAGGTCCCAGTACCTCGATCTGATCTCCGGAAACCAGCCGGGAGAATTCCTCTGTCCCTGCTCCCACGACACGGTACACCAGTCTCAGTCTTCCCGCTTCCTGATCCAGTTCACAGATACTGATGGGTCTTGGCAGAAGCCTGTCCTTCTCCTGGCAGTACAGAGACACAAATTGTCCCGGAAGGGCATGTTTCACTATATCCGGCGCTTCCAGCCACAGGCTATATACAGCGGGAGCCAGCTGTACTGACTCCCGGACACTGCATAGACTTTTCTGTTTACTCATATTCTGCTCCCCTTATTCAAGACTACTCAAAGCAGCATTCATTGATTTTGCCTTCAGTGCTTCATCCGGAACCTTAAAGTCTTCCGCTTTGTTTACATTTTTGTAAGATATGGACATGTTCATATCAGAAACTTTCATCTCCATGGAATCCATCATCTCTTTTACTGATTGCTTTGCTTCTTCCCCAGCAGCCTCTTCCAATGCTTTATCTTTTACATATTTCATGACCTCATCAAACATCTTATTCATCATATCAGTCATCGGATATTCCACGCGGCTGATCTCCTGCTTCTTCACATCCACATATACCGTAAGCGTCACTTTATCTATACTGGAAGCCACCTTGCTCATAAGCTCTTCGTATTCTTTCGTGTCTACCGCATCCGCTAACATAGATTTGACACTGGAAGCATTTCCCTCTAACATGGACTTCATTTCCTCGCCGCTTATCGTGTAATCATATACAAGATAAGTCGTTTCTCCCTCTTTCTTTTCTTCCCTCTTTGTATATTTGCCGATGTCTGCGCTTAACTGATTGGAAAATGAATTCATGCCAGAAGATGCAAGGGCTGTATTCAGATCCCCCAGTTCCATCTTCGTCCAGTTTCCCTCTGTTTTAGTATAGAGCACATATTTTTCATTTTCTTTCTGGATGTATGACTCCATAAGTGCAGACTGTCCCATGGATGACACGGAACCAGTTATTTTCATTTTAAAAGGATCATTAAACATCGCACCCTTCAGATCCATCTTCATATCCAGATCCTGAGATTCTTTTCCCATTTTCATGGACATCTTGCCTGTCATGCTGGCCTCTATTTCACAGCTCTCAGCATTATTTACTCCTGTGACCGCAAACATCAGAATCTCCTCTTCGCTTTTTCCGCCACATCCGGTCAGAGAACCGATGGCCAGTACAACACACATCACCAATGCAATAATTTTCGTCATTCTCTTCATAGTGATACCCTTCCTTTCTGTTAAAAAATGCTGTTAATATCCTCTTTCATATCCAACGCAGCCTGTCTTGCCGCCTCGGCAAAGCCCGTCTCTCCAAACCTTTCATAAGCTGGCTGCTTATATGCTGCGATGATCCCTCTGGATGAGTTCACAATAGCCCCCAGACCATCTTCATTAAAATATGGAAGAAGATCCTTCGCAGTTCCTCCCTGGGCCCCATAACCTGGTACGAGAATATAAGTTTTTGGCATTACCTTTCTCATAATCCTGCCCATCTCCGGGTAGGTGGCGCCAACTACTGCTCCTACATAACTGTAGGTATCCCCCATGCACTCTTCTCCCCATTTTACGACCTGTTCCCCAACCAGTTCATACAGAGGTTTTCCATTAATCTTCTGATCCTGGAATTCCCCGCTGGATGGATTTGATGTCTTCACCAGGATAAATAATCCCTTTTTCTCCTCCTTGCATACTTCTACAAAAGGCTTAATCCCATCCACTCCAAAATAGGGATTCACGGTAATGAAATCTTCGTCAAAAGCAGCAAGTTTTTTGTTTCCAACCTTTACTTTCCCGATGTGTCCGGCAGCGTAGGCTGCGGAAGTGGATCCAATATCCCCACGCTTCACATCCCCGATGACCACCAGTCCCTTTTTCTTACAGTAATCTACGGTTTTCTTAAAGACCCCTAGTCCTGGTAAGCCAAACTGCTCGTACATGGCAATCTGAGGTTTTACAGCCGGAACAATGTCGCAGATGGCATCCACGATCCCCTTGTTATACTGCCAGACTGCCTCTGCCGCTGCTTCCAGGGTTTCACCCTGTTCACGGATGGCATTCTGCAGCAGATAGTCTGGCACATAATCCAGCATGGGATCCAGTCCAACGACGATCGGTGCCTCCATCTTTTTTATCCTGTCAACCAGTGCATTGATCATCCTGCTTCTCCTTTCCAATCATCTACGGTCTGCTTGTTTAGTCAGCTCGACAGCGCCGTCGAGCTATGCAAAAGGGTACACCACTGCCCCGCCCACGATAGTATACTCTATCCTGCCAGATACTCTCCGTCCGTGGAAAGGTGTATTTTTCCCCTTTGATACAAAATCATTTTTGTCTATCACATATTCAGCATCAAAATCTGCTATGGTAATATCTGCCGGCATCCCTGGTTCAAGAGAACCCCCTTCAATCCCAAGGATCCTGCAGGGGCCAGTACTCATCCGGTGCGCCAATTCCAGGGGTGTCAGGATTCCAGTTTTTACAAGCTCCGTCACCGCCAGGGAAAATGCAGTTTCCGAACCAACGATACCAAAAGGTGCCTCCGCTATGGATCGGTTCTTCTCTTCCTCACCGTGGGGGGCGTGATCGGTGGAAATGGCTTCCATAATCCCGCTTCCCAGCCCATGTCTCAGTTTATCTACATCCGCAGAGGAGCGAAGTGGAGGATTCATCTTATAATCTGCATTGTCGGAAGGAATATCTTCATCTGTCAGTGTAAAATGATGTGGACACACCTCACCACTCACCAAAAGCCCCTCTTCTTTTGCGATGCGTATCATCTCCACACTGTCCGCAGTGGAACAGTGGCAGAGATGGAGTCTGGCACCAGTCTCCTTCGCCAGCAGGATATCCCGCGCCACGATTACATCTTCCACGGCATTGCTGATTCCCCTTATTCCCAGTTCCTCAGCTCTTTTTCCGGCATTCATGGCGCCCTTTTCTACCATATTAATATCTTCACAATGGGCAAATACCGGGATGGCAAGTCTCTCTGCCTCCTGCATTCCCTGTCGGTATAAGCTGGCATTCATCACACTTTTGCCGTCCTCACTGATGGCTTTGATCCCTGCCTTCACCATACCTTCGATATCCGCCAGTTCTTTGCCCTTCTGACCTTTTGTCACAGCTCCTACCGGATACACATGAATCGGACTGTCTTTCTCAGCGATCTCCAGAACTCTTTGAACCATCTCCGGACAATCGGTAGAAGGATTTGTATTTGGCATCGGACAGACTGCAGTAAATCCGCCCTTTGCCGCTGCCATCGTCCCCGTCTTTATGGTCTCTTTGTACTCATAACCAGGTTCTCTCAGATGCACATGCAGATCTACAAACCCAGGCATCACATATTTTCCCGCCGCATCGATTACCTTCGTACCAGCCTTCCCAAGCTCTTCGCACTTCTCTTTGGAAAATATGCCTCTGTCTGCAATCCTCCCATCGCTCACATACAGATCACCAATTTCATCATACCCGCTGGCTGGATCCAGAATATGTCCGTTTTTAATCAATAGGTTCAATGAACAGATCCACCTTTCCAAAGTCATCCAGATTAAAATTACTCGTAAGACCTGCTTTCTCAATGTCCTTTACAACGGCTTCATTGGTAATCACCTCAGCCAGCTCTTCTTTTGTAACCCATTTGCTGTTATTCAGATCTTCAGCAAGAACGACCTCTTCCGTCTGGGAAGAACATTCAAAGGCAATTCCGATACTGCACACCTCTCCCCCTGTAAACCCCCATGTGTACAGAGGTTTATCCACCTGGACATGAAGTCCCGCCTTTTCTTCCACTACCCTCTGAACGGCTTTCTCCGGAGTCTCCGAAAACTCCAGGACGCCATCTAAAAACTCCCACTGATACGGTTCAAAAATCCGGTCATCGTACCACTTTTCCACCACCAGATATTTTCCGTTGCACTGCACGATACCCTTCACAAGAATTCGAAATTTACCCATCGCTGCCTTCCTTTCTAAAGTAGTAACACCTTTACATTATTTTTTCTGGATATAACCCTGTGCTTTTAAGAGTTCCGCGATCAGAACACCGCCTCCTGCCGCACCCCGGACTGTATTATGAGAAAGCCCTACAAATTTCCAGTCAAAATGACTGTCCTCACGCAGACGCCCTATACTAACACCAAACCCATTTTCATAGTCTACATCCAGTGCCACCTGAGGACGGTTATCATCCTCCAGATACTGGATAAACTGCTTCGGAGCATTAGGAAGCTCCAGCTCCTGGGGAAGTCCACGAAATTCTGTCAGTGCCTGGATCAGCTCCTCCTTTGAGGGTTTCATGGCAAAATTTACAAATACCGCCGCCGTATGTCCGTCCAGAACCGGTACACGGATACACTGGGTGGTGATCAGCGGGGTTTCAGCCTTTTCAATCTTTCCATCCACTACCTTTCCAAAGATACGCAGTGGTTCCTGCTCGCTCTTCTCTTCCTCTCCACCAATATAAGGAATAATGTTATGCTCCATCTCCGGCCACTCTGTAAAGGTCTTGCCAGCTCCAGAAATCGCCTGATAAGTCGTAGCCACTACAAGTGTAGGTTCAAATTTTTTCCACGCCGTCAGCGCTGGAGTATAACTCTGAATCGAACAGTTCGGCTTTACAACGATAAAACCTCTCTTTGTCCCAAGACGCTTCTTCTGGCTCTCGATCACCTCCAGGTGCTCTGGATTGATCTCTGGTACCACCATCGGTACATCCGGTGTCCAGCGGTGTGCACTGTTGTTTGAAACCACCGGCGTCTCCGTTTTAGCATATGCCTCTTCTATATCACGAATCTCTTCCTTCGTCATGTCAACCGCACTGAACACAAAGTCTACCGCGCTGCTGACTTCTTCCACATCATTTACATTTTTAACGACAATTTTCTTTACTGCTTCCGGCATCGGTGTCTGCATTTTCCAACGACCGCCCACTGCATCTTCATAGGTCTTTCCTGCGCTTCTCGGACTGGCCGCAATCGCCGTCACCTCAAACCAGGGATGATCTTCCAAAAGTGAAATAAATCTCTGTCCTACCATACCAGTACCACCAAGGATACCTACCTTTAACTTGTCGCTCATCTTTTTACCTCATTTCTCACTTATAATATCTGTTGAATCTTTACATAATCAGCGTCGCCGAGCTAAATACATGATACTACACTTTATGGAATATTTCAAGTTTTCAAAAAGAAAGAAATCCTTTGACTTTTATAAATAGATGTGTTATGGTTAGTAGGTATTAATATTTTAAGTTTTTAGGAGGCAATAACATGAAAGGTACAGTAAAATGGTTTAATGCCAAAAAAGGATTCGGATTTATCTCTGACGAGACAGGAAATGACGTATTTGTTCATTTTTCTGCATTACAGATGGACGGCTTCAAAGTTCTTGATGAAGGCGATGAGGTTGAATTTGAAGTAATCGACGGCGAAAAAGGACCACAGGCAGCAAACGTAACAAAGTTATAATCGAATTTAATGAACTAATTTTTATATATATATATGTAAAAGTTAAGAATTACAATGTGGTTGTAACCAGTAAAAACAGCCCTGCATTTCACAGTTTCACACTTTGAAATGCAGGGCTGTTTTCATTTTTATTTTGCTTTACGCTGCAAAAAATATATACATGCACAATGGCGGCTTTAGGTCTGATACCCGATTGCCAGGGGTATCAGATCACTGTACCAGCTTATCACATCCGGCAAACACATCAATCTCTCTGAGCAGTGAAGACGGAAGTGGTACAGTATAAGAAATATTTTTACAATTTTTAAAAGTATATTCCATCGTTTCTAAAGTGGACGGCAGTTTCGGAACACGCTCCAGTCCCTGACAGTTATAAAATGTCATCGTCAGTTTCTTTACCCCAGCCGGAATATCCCCAGGAACACTGGACAACGCCGTGCTCTCAAAGGTATTCGTCATTTCAGTCACCGTCGCCGGAATCGCCGGAGACTGCGAAAGAGCGTTGCAGCCGCTAAAGGTCCAGCTCAAATTTGTCAGTTTAGCAGGCAGTACAGGCGCATTTACCAGAGATGAGCAATTCTTAAAAGCAGCGTACATATTTTCTACCGCTGCCGGGATCGCTGGCACATAACTCATACTGCTGCAATCCTCAAAGGTACTTGAAAGTTCCGTAAGTCCCGCCGGAAGAGCGCATACAGAGATCAGTGAACTGCATCCCTTAAAAGTCCCCGTCATATCTGTTACAGAAGCTGGAAGACTCAACACAGCTTTGAGTCTGGTACATCCCGAGAACATATACTGCATATCCTCCAGTTTTATACCGGAATCAAAACTCACTGCCTGGATGGGACATTTGGTATTGGAAGCAAAAACTCCCGTCTGTGGCCTCTGCCCATATCCGCCGGCAAACTTTACTGTATAGGTGCCTGTCACACCATCCACATCCACTACCATCTGAGCCGGAATCTTTATGCCTGGCGCAGTTCCGATATATTTTTTCAGAAGAACTGTTTTCTCTGTCGTATTTACTGTGTATTCCCAGTCGCTGATCTTAGACTGGGTAAGTGTGATCCTGTCTCCACACGCCAGACAGGCTCCATTGGCATCGTAGCGGTGATCTCCTGACTTGCCTCTTGTCTGCACACTCCCGCAGACAGAGCAGGAATGGCTTTCCTCTCCCAATACTCCATGGGAAGGCTGTGCTGTCACCTGCCACGCTGACCAGGAATGTCCCAGGGGCTCGAGTATGGTGATATCATCTATGACACTACACTTTTCCAGCTTTCCTTCTTTATTCGTCCAGCTATTCACACAATGTTTGGACTGCTGTCCCCCCAGCACACAGGTTGGCCTCTGATCCACTGTGACTGCAGAAGCAAAAGAATGATTTTTAGCTGGTATGATATCTTTCTTGCGCCTGCCACAGGTCTGAGTATTTCCATCTATATCCAAATACGGCCGTTTACAGGTATAGATATCCGATCCCTCTGTAGTACAGGTAGCATCCACATGTTCAACGTTCTGTTGATCCCAGTCATGCCCCAGAGGATCCTCCAACTGTTCATTTTTTATCTTTGTACAGCCTGTTCTCTGACAGATCTGGGCTCTGCGCCCCGCGCCAGTACAGGTGGGCTCCATCGTGATCACGAAATCTTCCGTCCAGTCATGACCCAGCGCTGTGATCAGTTTCGTCGTTACTTCACGGCAGCCATCTCTCTGACATGTAAAACTTTTAAGACCTGGGTTAATACAATTGGGATCCCTCGTCACCTTTCCGGCATCCCAGTCATGACCAAGTATTGGGATCAGTCTTATATTGGTCACATAATCACAGCCATCTCTCGTACAGTGCACAGATTCCCTTCCCTGCTGAAGACACGTCGGCTGTTTATCTACTGTAGGATTATCCGCCAGCTTATGCCCCAGCGCGCTGATGGACTCACTCTTTGTTTTGAGACAGGTTCCACATGTGAAAACTCTCTCTCCCATCCGTTCACAGGTGGGATCCTTTGTCACCTTACCTGTATCCCATGTATGACCAAGCTTGGGTACATTGGCATACTTCTTGGCAGAACAGATCAGACAGGAAAAATCTCTCCGCCCGTCCCTTTCACATTCCGGCGGAATTGTGATCTCACCGTAGGTCCATGTATGCCCTGTGGCGTCAATGGTTTCTTTCTTTGTCCCGGTACAGCCCTCGACCGTACATTGATAAGTTCTCTGCCCAGCCTGGGTACAGGTAGGGCTTTTTGTAATCTCCCCTGTATCCCATGTATGGCCTAGCGCCTTAATGGCTTCGGTCTTCTCACCGTCACAGCCCGCCACGGTACAAGTATACTGAATCTTTCCCGCCTTCGTACAAGTGGGCTCTTCCAGAACCGTGCCATTGGTGATCCATGTATGTCCTTTTGCCTTAATGATCTCTTTTTTGGTCTCTTTACAGTTCTGGCAGGTAAGTTCACTCTCTCCCGCCTCAGCGCAGGTGGGCTCTGTCAGAACCTTGCTGATCCAGTTATGTCCCGTCGCCGCAACAGCCCTCTCCCGAACCTTGGAACATTTTTGACACGTAGACCGCTCCGTTCCCTCTGTCATACACTCCGGGGAAACAACGACCGCCCACTGCCCCCACACATGCTCACAGGGTCCCTGGACTGTCACAACCTTACAGGTAGCTTTTACCTTCCCGCATGTCGCCGTAATGATCGCTACTGTCCCTGCCGGGGTATCCTCTGTCACAAAAATATTTCCCGTAGTATATACATTGATGCCACCGATATGATCAATGGTCCAGACAACCTTATCTGTGCAGGTAACCGGCGTGATCGTGGCAGTCAGCTGAAAACTTTCTCCTGCTGCCAGTTCCACATAGTTCTGATTTAACGTGATTCCGGTAGCAGTCCCAGCTCTGGAAGCCGCCAGATAAGAAGGAATCATATCCTGGATCAGAGTACCTGCCGGCGGAGCAGGATTCACCGCCGCCGTCTGATATGTGTTAATCTCACCTTTTGAGACAGTGGATCTCTTTGCTTCCACTGCGACCTTTAATTTTGTTTTTACTGATTTCTTCGCCTTTGACTGCAGGGTAATGGTGGCATTTCCCTTTTTAACTGCTGTGAGAACACCCTTGGAAGAAACCTTCACAACATTTTTCCGTGAAGATTTAAAGGACAGCTTTTGATTTGCCTTCTTTGGCAGGACTTCAAAAGAGATCTTCCTCTGATCCCCCGCCGTCATCCGGAGACTGCCGCCTTTCTTCTCTGTATTCACCTGAATCTTCTTTGGTTTCTTCTTCGCCGCCTGGCATTCTGTCTGCCCTGTAGTTCCCACCGCAGCAGCCCCGATCACCAGAACAGCCAGACCCATTCCTATATATCTTCCTATTCTTTTATTCATAAGCCTTCCTCCAAGCCATAACTATATCCTGATGCCAGGGCCAAAAGGTCCAAATGCCGTTCATGCCTGCCTATAAAATAAGTTCTGGCGAACTTATTCGCATTTGAACCTGGGACCCGCCAAACATGGGATTTCAAATGTTTGAAGGATTGCAGAAGTTGTGAAACAACGAAGCAATCCATAGCATCCATCAACATATAATATATTTATTATATCGGCACACATCAATAAACAATAAAGGATAAAAATTCACCATCATATTTTTTAGAAAGAAAGTATTCCGCCATTACAAGATCTTCCGGGTTATCTACATCGATGCTGTGCTCCTTCGCCAGCACATATCCCATCATATTGTCATTAAAGCTGGTATTTTCATTCAGCTCTGACATGCTGTTTATATAGATCGCCCCATTGATGCGGTAGTACTTTTTCATATCCTGACGCCGGACGGTACTGTCCTCATCTAACAATTTCACCAGTTCACTGTCCTCCCCGAACTGCCTTATCAGAAGCGGATGGTCATCTACTTCCGAAATGGACACCACAGATTTTTCACCTTTTCTTATGAAATACTCCAGTGCTTTCTGTATATCCTCCCCGGTCCGCAGCGGACTGGTGGGCTGCAGAAGGACGATGATATCATAGCGTTCTGCCTTTCTCTCATAGAATTCAACAGCATGCAGTACCACATCAATGGTCTTCGCCTCATCCGTTGCCAGCTCATCCGGTCTCAAAAATGGCACGATGGCTCCCGCCCTCATGGAAACCTCTGCAATTTCCTTATCATCTGTCGATACAATGACCTTATCTATGTATTTACACTCCTTCGCCGCCTCAATGGTGTAATTGATCAGCGGCTTTCCAGATACTGCCTTAATATTTTTTTTCGGGATTCCTTTGCTCCCTCCCCTGGCAGGTATAATGGCAAGAACCTTTTTATTCTCGATCATAACCTTCCTCCATTTCTCAGCGCCGCAGACCCTGCACATAAATAATGCTTTCCGACTGTCCATAATGTTTTATATATTATACACTATTTTCCTATATTTCTCAACGAAAAATTACCTCTTTACTTTTTCAATTTTATTAAATATAATGAAAGTTGAAAAAGAAATTATTTTAATCATAGAAAGGATGTTGAAAATGAAAAAAAATGTGTTAAAAAAAGCAAGCCTTTTATGTCTTGCCTCTTCCCTTTCCCTCCTTTTGCTTTCATCGACAGCTGAGGCTGGATACAATACAAATAAAGCCAGCAAAGCAGCCCAGAAAAAAGTTCCCGGCGCTTCCATTACAGAGGTTGAGTTAGATATGGACGATGGAGAGAAAGTCGTTGAAGTGTCTCTTATGAAAAAAAACAAAAAATACAGCCTGAAGTACCGTCACTCGGATACTAAGCTGATCGAATATGAGTGGGAACTTCCCAACACCAGCTATTCCCTTCAGAACAAAAAGAATGTGAGTATGTCAAAGATCAAGGCAAAGGCACGCAAGCTGGTAAAAGGCAGCAGGATCACCTCCTCCCGCTTGTCTGTGGACGATGGTCTCTCAGAGTATAAACTCTCTCTGAAAAAGGGAAACCGCCAGTACAAACTGGTGTACAACGCCAAAAATGGTAAACTTCTGGAATATGAATGGAAACAGCTGCACTCCTCATCTTCCCAAAAAGTTTATATCGGGGAGTCAAAAGCAAGAAATATCGCTTTGAAAAAAGCTCCTGGCGCCTCCATCACCAAATTTGAATTTGACAAAGACGACGGAACCGCTGTTTATGAGGTAGAGCTCCGAAAAGGAATCTATGAGTATGAGATTAAGATCAATGCTGTCACCGGCGCGGTCATTGAGTTTGAAAAGGATATAGAAGATTAGTTCTGGCACAAACCAGCAAATGGATCGGCTGTCAGAACCAGCCAATCCATTTGCCGATCCAGTAGATCAGCCCCAGCACCCAGCTGGTGACGACTCCGTACAAAATTACGGGACCGGCGATAGTAAAGATCTTACATCCCACACCAAACACCCAGCCTTCTTTTTTGAATTCGATGGCAGGCGCTGCCACGCTGTTTGCAAATCCTGTGATAGGCACCAGCGTTCCGGCACCGGCAAAATTGGCGATCTTGGGATAGATATTCAGACCTGTCAGCACAACGCTGAGCAGGATCAGAGACAGGGTATTATAAAGGGCAGCTGTCTCTTTATCCATTCCAAGATACATATAGAGATCAATCAGCCCCTGTCCCAGCGTGCAGATGATGCCCCCCACCAGAAATGCCTTACAAAGGTTGATCATCCAGCTGACTTTCGGTGTATTCTCATCCACGTAATCATTATATTTATCGTCCCTCTCCTGAGGAACGGTCTCATAGATCACATCCTTGATATCTGTCTTCTGGTTATTCATAATCACATACTTCCTTTCTAGCTTTTCTATGCTTAGAAAAAATATTGAAGGATGGTTCCCACAAATTTGCCAAGCGCTATGGCGATCAAAATGATTGGAAGCCCTTCCTTCATCTTAAGTCGTTTTACAAAGATCGGGATCACCCGGAGATTTTCCGCCAGCGCCATCGCCAGACAGCCTATAAAGATACCGGAAAACAGTCCAAAAATCGCCAATCCCACATAACTTACTGGAAAACTCCTGACAAATAGAATCAGTATATTCCCCAAAGTTCCTCCCAGGATGATCGTATTTTCATAGCCATAGAGATGAACCGCTGTCCCCGTGCGGTGGGTAAGCCTGGGAATCACATCCAGCATGGTGATAAAGGCAAACACTCCTGCCGATACCGTCAGACCAAAACTCAGTCCAAGAAAACCCAGGAAGACATTTTCAATTAACGTCAATGGTCTTTCCCTCCCTTGATGCTGATTTGATCATCGCCTTGTTCATCTGCTCCTCATAAGTCCGCATTTCCACCTGGATCGGGGTCGGATCGTTTTTTATATCCCTTCTCTTAAAATGGTTATAGAATACGATGGTACCAATAGGGATACCAATGGCATAACAAATTTCCAGGATAGAGCCACCTGTTTGCTCATTCCCAGTGACCATCAGGTAGATCTTATCAAACACGCCTGATACATTTACATCCTCATTGAAGGTCATGATCGTAAATGCCGCACCGAAAAAAACGATAAATGCTACCAGAACCGCCTTCGTGTACTCCCAGGCTTTGGAAGGCTTTTTGCCTGATTCGTACTCCACGATAAAATCCTGTTCTCCCAGGTTCTCTATCGTCACATCTGGATAAACCCGGTGGATGGCCTCGTATACCTTGGTGATGGTGAACATCGCCAGCTTCTCACCATCGGGAGGCAACGTATAGAAAGGTTCCTTTTCCAGCTTCTGCACCATGGTCGTGTTGGTGCTGTACAGTGTCGCTACATCTTTCAATTTCAGATCCCGCTTTGTCACCGGAATATTCTGTTCTACTTTAACATAAAGAATATCTTCCATAAAGTAATCTCCATTTCCATGCAAGCATGTGCATCCTCGTCCGCTTAGCTCAATGGTGAGAACCCGCGCCATCAAGCTAACTTTACTTTTATACCTACTATCCCCGAAAAAAGCAAATCTATTCGTAACAAGGCAAATTAAAATTTCATATAATAGTTTATAAAATAAAAAGTGGAGATCATGGTATGGCAATTAAGGTTTTTATTGATCAAGGACACAATCCTTATGGATTTAATGCCGGCGCAGAAGGCTTCGGTGCCAGAGAACAGGATATCACTTATATCGTCGGCGTTTATCTGTCAAATATACTCGCCGCCGACTACCGCTTTGAAGTGGCAGTATCCCGCCATACTCCTGACGAGGTCCTGGGCTATGATACCAACTCCAGCCTCAGGGAGCGGGTGGATATGGCAAACACCTGGGGGGCGGACTATTTTATCAGCATCCACGTGAATGCCAATGTCAATCCAGCGATCAACGGTACGGAAGCATATGTCTACGCAGAAGGAAGCCCCTCTTATTATCTGGGCACTGATATCGTTCAGGAGATCGTCCGCCGGGTAGGCACAAAAAATAACGGTGTTTATGTAAGACCGTCATTGTATGTTCTGCGCCGGACACAGATGCCTTCCGTCCTCGTAGAACTCGCCTATATTTCAAATTATGAAGACTATATCCTGCTGACCACCATGCAGTATCAGTTTGCCTATGGAATTTATGTGGGACTGCTGAATTATCTGGGTCTGCCACAGCTGTGACAATTCATGTCCCATTCTTCATCCCACAGGACGCAGCAATGCCGAAACACGCATAGCATGTTCCGGCATTGGTGTAGTTTGTACTTGTATTTTCATTATATAACAGCGGCACCACTGATGGCAAAAAAAGCAAATACGATGATCCCCAGCACAATCCTATAGTACCCAAAGCATTTAAAATCATGGCGGCGGATATATCCCATCAGGAACTTAATCACAAAGAGGGATACGATAAATGCCACCAGCATTCCTATCAGAAGGGTGGCTACTGCCATCGGACCATAACTCAGACCGTCGGAGATACTCTTTACAATCTTCAGCAGGCTGGCACCAAACATAACCGGGATCGCCAGATAAAAAGTAAATTCTGCCGCCACTCCCCTGGACACCCCGATGATCAGTGCACCGATTATGGTGGCGCCGGAACGGGAAGTTCCTGGTATGATCGCTGCCAGGAGCTGGAAAATACCAATGATCAGCGCCGTCTGATAGGTCAGTTCCTGTACGGAAGTAATGACAGGACGCCTGCCTTTATTCCAGTTCTCCACCAGAATAAACAAAACGCCATAGATGATCAGCGCCCCAGCCACAACGATCTGATTATAAAACATTTCATTGATCACATCATCAAAAAGGACACCGATAACTGCCGCCGGTATGGTCGCCACAAGGATCTTGAACCACATCTGCATGATATCCATCTTCACCACGGGTTCATTTTTTTTGGGATGCAGGTTAAATGGAAATATCTTCTTCCAGAACAAAAGGACTACCGCCAGGATCGCTCCCAGCTGCACCACCACCAAAAACATCTCTGTGAATTTATCGTCTGAAAATGTCAAAAACTGGTTTACCAATATCATATGCCCAGTACTGCTCACGGGAAGCCACTCTGTAATTCCTTCTACGATTCCCAGAATCACAGACACCAGTATATCAAAAATCTTCATGTAAAGTTCCCCCTTGTTCTCTCTGTTATGTAAGGATTTGATCCCGGTATCCGGCGATATTCAAACCCGCTTTGACGTCAGCCACTATTCTACCATAATTCCTCCCCCAAAACAAGATATCTGCATTATTTATTGCAAAAAAACCATTAGTATAGTAAAATAGTTGTGTATTTTGCAAAACAAAAGATATCTTGGGGGGAATATTTCATAAAATGAACAAATTGATTCAAAAAATCATTCCGCTTTATGGTATATTACCGTTGTTATGTGCTTTCGGTCTGAATATGATCGTGTACAGTGGTGCTATGAGTATATGTGCCGGCTGGAAACATTATGACCTCACAACATCTTTAGACCGGATGGTTCCGCTGGTACCCTGGTGGATGTATATTTATTTTGGCTGTTATCTGTTCTGGGTAGTCAATTATATCATGGTAGCACGGATCCACAAGGACGATCCATCTAAATTTTACCGTTTTGTCACCACGGATATGATGTCCCGTGTGATATGCGGCCTTTTCTTTTTCCTTATGCCGACGACAAATGTCCGGCCAGAGGTGGTGGGCACTACTTTTGCCGACGATCTGCTGCGCTTTCTGTACCAGATCGACCAGCCAGCCAATCTTTTCCCATCCATCCACTGCCTGGTGAGCTGGATGTGTTATATCGGTATCCGGGGAAACAAAAATGTTCCAGCCTGGTATCGAGGTTTTTCCTGTATCTTCGCCCTGCTGGTGGTGATCTCTACCCAGACTACCAAACAGCACTATATCGCAGATGCAGTGGCAGGAATATTTATCGCCGAAATTTTGTTCGCCCTGAACAAACGCACAAATGCCTATCGGTATGTACAGCGTTTTTTTGACCGCATCCACTTGAAATTAGGTTTTATAAGCAAGGAGAACACCATTGAATAAGCTAAAAAAAAATGTGCTGAATATTGCCTTTTTGATTTTGCTTCTGGCACTTACTCTCTGGCTCATTTTTCGCGATGAAGACCTGGATCCAGTCCTGTCTGCACTGAAAAGTGTGCCGGTTCTATATATTATCGCGGGACTTATTCTCGTCGTTCTTTACGTGTGCGGGGAATCCGTTATCATCAAGTATTTACTTTCTGCAGTGAAGATAAAGGCCCCGCTCATCAACTGCATACGGTATTCATTTGTGGGATTCTTTTTCAGCTGTATCACACCCTCTGCCACCGGCGGGCAGCCGGCGCAGATTTTCTATATGAAGCGGCAGAAAATCGATATCCCGACAGCCACCATCATCCTTATGCTGGTGACCATAGAATACAAATTTGTACTGGTCTTTATCGGACTGCTGCTGGCAGTTTTTGGGCAGGGGCTGGTTCAGTCCATGACGGTAGAAGCCCAGTTTTATCTCTATCTGGGCCTTGGCTTAAATGTCTTCTGCGTCACTTTTATGAGCCTGCTGGTATTCCTGCCGGACAGCGCGCGTTTTCTGATCACAAAAGGATTTGTATTTCTTCAGAAACTTCATCTGATGAAAAATAAAAACAACCGAATGGAACGGCTTCAGGCTTCCATGGATCATTACAAAAGAGCTTCTGTTTTTCTCCGGGAAAACAAGCTGGCGATCCTTCACACAACGGTAATCACTTTTGTTCAACGTATACTTTTATTTTTCGTGACATACGTTGTATATAGAAGTTTTGGACTAAATGGCTATTCTGCCATAACCATAACACTGCTGCAGGCGGCAATCTCCATCTCCGTGGATATGCTTCCTCTTCCTGGAGGCATGGGGATCAGCGAGCGGCTATTTTTACAGATTTTTACACCCGTATTTGGAACTACTGCACTTACCCTCTCCGGCATGCTGATGAGCCGTGGGATCAGCTATTATATGCTGATCATTATCAGTGGGATCGTAACGTGCATTACACATATGACAGTCAGGGGAGAAACCCCTGATCAATTGGAGGAGGAGAAAAAATGATAGGCGTTTACAATTACTCGGTGATACTGACGTATCTCGGAGTTGGGCTTTCTATCTTCGGAATGACCCAGGCACTCACCGGCAGTTATGACATTGCCATACTTTGCCTTGCCCTTGCCGGTGCCTGTGATACCTTTGATGGAAAAGTTGCAAGAAGCATGAAAAACAGAACAAAAGAACAGATCATATTCGGGGTGCAGATCGATTCCCTGTGCGATGCCATCTGTTTCGGCGTCACCCCTGCGGTCATTGCCTATTCCATGGGAATGAATACCCCTTTTGGAATCGCTGTAGAGATTGTCTTTGTCCTCTGCGGGGTCATCCGGCTTGCCTACTTTAATGTATTAGAAGAGCTCAAGCACGAGGAGCCGGAAAAAGAGGACCGTAAATGTTATCACGGTCTCCCCATCACTTCCATCGCCATTCTGTTTCCGATCCTGTATATGTTCCGCCCGCTGGTCTCGGAGCAGCTGTTCCTGACGGCTCTTCCCTTTGCCATGCTGGCTATCGCATTTTTATATATACTGGACTTTAAACTGAAAAAACCTTCCAACGCCATGGTAGCATTTATCCTTGTATTTATGGGGATTGTGGTTTTGAAGATTTTACATGTATTTTAAAAAATTCTAAGATTAAGATAGGAACTGATCATGAAATATATCGACTTAAATGGAAATAAAAAACACGCTGATTCCAGCCAGGACAAGCTGCTAAAGCTGCTGTATACGACGCGGACCGGGCGTATGTTCCTCCGCCCTCTCGTCACTCCTGCTTTCTCAAAGCTGGCTGGTGCTATGTTAAATACCAGATTCTCCTGCCGCTTGATCAATCCCTTCGTCAGATCCAATGCCATTGACATGAGCGATTATGAAGAGACAAGCTACCGCAGTTACAATGATTTTTTCACGAGAAAGATAAAAGAAGGAGCGAGGGAGATCTCCGGCAGCAGCTCTGATCTTATCAGTCCCTGTGACTGCTATGCCAGCGCCTACGAGATATCCGAAGACCGGATTCTGACTGTAAAAAATGCAAAGTATACTGTTTCATCCCTGCTGCACAGCAAAAGGCTGGCAGCACGTTATCAAGGGGGATACGCCCTAATCCTGCGTCTCACCGTCAGCGATTATCATCGGTATGCCTATGCCGCTTCCGGACGCCAGTCAAAAAATTACCGGATCCCAGGTGTCTTTCACACGGTAAATCCCATCGCCGGGGAGCATTTTCCCATCTACAAAGAAAACAGCCGGGAATATACGGTCATTCACTCCTCCCATCTGGGAGATATTGTACAGATGGAAGTCGGCGCACTGATGGTAGGGAAGATCGTAAATCACAAAGAATCCTGCTCCGTCCTGCGGGGAGAGGAAAAAGGATATTTTGAATTTGGCGGTTCTACCATCGTCCTGCTTCTTGAAAAGGATTCGGTAACTCTCCGGGAGGATCTCCTGGTAAACACCCTCTCCGGTTATGAGACCCAGCTGCGTCTTGGAAATATCATCGGCAGCAGGTGTGATAAGTGATATAAAGTTTTTCAGATATCAGCGTGATTATTCACACTGGTATCTTTTCTTTTTAACAAATATACAATATATTCCACCTCAGCGGTATAACTGCTGGGCCTGCCCAGCAAAAAATCCGCCTCTACTCCCAGCACCTCCGCAATCTTTGTTATTTCATCCGTATGAATATCCATCAGGCTTTCCGCACTAATTTCCTGCCCTCTCCTGCTATGTATCTCCTCCGTGACCTTCTCCGGAGAAATCCCGTGAATCTTACACAAATACAAAATCCGGTTGCTCAAAGCAGTTAAAAATTGCTCATTCCGCTCTGTCATTCCATTCCTCCATACTATTCATAAAATGTTTTTCTTTTATTCAGTATAGAAAAATTTTGTTACAATTCTACGTCAGATTATTTTATTTAGCTTGACGGCGCGAATTTGCGCTGTCAAGCTAGCATACAAACCATCTGTCCGTGGCAAAATACTCTCCTTCATACTGGATATTGACCTGATACCTGCCTGCAGGCAGCCCATCTACAGGAACCGCCACATCATATATCATTTTGGCAAAGACCTCACTCACTTGATGCGTATTTGTAAAATCTTTCTCCCACACCATATCCTGACTGACCAGAAATACCTTCTCTACTTTATGATCCTGCGCCTGTACAAGTATAAGATCGTCGGCAACGGATATCCGAATCTCCTTTGACCGCATCTGCTTCCACTCCACCTCTCCCAAACTTTCATTTCGTACAGGCGGTCTTAGTCTCCCTTTGTGCAGATCCAATGGCATTTTTCGTTTCTGCTCTGTTATATATTTCATTGGATCAACGGGAAATGCCCGAAAGAATCCCTCTTTCACAGTATATTTGCTCAACAGCTCCCCATTTTGGGGATCCCATTCACTGATATATGCCGAATCATATAATTCAGAAGAATCTGCAGATCCCGCCATGGTAAAAACGCTCTTTCTTTCCTGGTCAACATATACATTGGATCTTGTAGGCGACAGTTCGCAGGGGATAGCTAATACTGTCCTTATTCTCCTTTTCCTCTCATCAATCTGATACAGGCAGCCGTAGGACTCCTGCCTGCCGTCATAATATCTGCTCTTTCGTTTTGTGGTACAGTGATTATCAAAAACCAGCACTGATATCGTTCCCTTCTGCTGGTCCATGTGTAGTATTTCTACTGCATGCTGCTGGAAAAAATAGTGGAAATTCTCTCCCTCCGGCAAAAGCATCTTATTCTCCAATTCTGTCCCCTCATACATATCCTGGGGCGCCACCACCCATAAGATCTCATTGGCAGCCAGATCTAATTTGGCGATGGTATGAAGGTTTCGCAATGAAATCAATACATGATCCTTGTCACAACAATACAGTGCATTCAGATGAGCCCAGTCCTTTCGTTTCAAATATTTCTGCGGAAAAAGTTGCCCCAGATCCCATTTTTCAAGGATTTCTCCCCTGGCTGTATCATAACAGATGATCGCATCCTCCATCCTGAAACGGAGTGAACTGGCAGCTGCCAGAACTTCTCTGCCCCACTCTGACTCTGTCCCCGGACGCGGCGTCAAACAATGATGAATCCCTCCCCTCACATGAAATACTTCGTGCACCCTGCCCATAAAATCCATTTCATACATTACATTAGAATGGGGATTGATGTACGTGGGGGAATTTATTTTCCGCTCGGGATACATAAAACGCCCATTATCTAATAAGTAGACTCCATATTGCCTGGGCAGGCGCGCGAGATACCACCGCACGGTACCGTCCCGGTCAAAAGCATAGGTATATCCTTTGATCCCGCCGGTTACCATCATAAGCTCATGTTTCCTGCTTTTCATCTTCTGATCCGGACAGACAACATTTTGTAACCGATCCGGTAACGGGTTGGTGGCAATGACCAGGCTTCTATGTTCTATCCGCTCCATTTTTTCAGAATATAATGTCACATCAACTATATTTTTGCTTTCTGCATACAGCCCGAACACCGGAATCATATGCCGCCTGGCAGAAGTCTTAGTACGATAGGTAAAGCTTCTATCCTCTGTTCTTCCCTGAACACGATATTCAACCATACATTTTTCATCGGTCCCAAAAACCAGCATACTGCTAAGAGGCACCATACCATAGGGATTTTGGATGATCAGCATGTTTTTAAAGGTAAAATGAAATTTATTTAAAAGCCATTCCATCGCCTTTTCCTGTTTCCAGCTGTCCCATGAAAGATTTTTCTTTGCTGGCGCATTCGTTTTTTTGATCACAATGTCCATCTCAAATGATATTTTACCATGAAATTTTCTTAACCACGCTCCATTACGGCAGGTATCCTGTTTCCACTTCCTTTTTGCCACAATTTTAGCTGTATCTGATAAAATTGACAAAAATTGAAAGATGTTATTCGCCATTTTTCTCCTCCTACGTACAAATATACTCTATTATGATAATATATTATATTTATAGAGATTATTTCATCTTTATGTGTCATCTTTGTTACAAAGCAGGATTAAAATGGTGTTACATCTGGCATCGTCTTTTATGGCAGCCACAACATTTCTCTTTAGAGATATATTATAATATATATAAATATAATCTTGTCCGTCTTAATTTGGTATACTATTATAGATGTAAGAAAGGAGTTAAATCATGACTGTAGGCGAAAAGATAACATATTTTAGAAATATAAAACACTATTCTGTGAATAAACTGGCTAACCTGGCTGGCATTTCACAAAGCTATCTCCGGGATATAGAACTTCAAAATAAAAATCCTACGATTGAAATCCTATCTTATATTTGTGATGCTCTGGAAATTTCACTGGAAACCTTTTTCTCGGAAACAGATTCTCCAGATCCTTTTGATGATGCGCTGTATCAAAAAATTTCTTTACTGACCCCCGGTCAAAAAGCTTCTTTGACTCATTTTCTGGACACGATGATAAATCAGGAAAAAAAATAGCCCGACGACACCGTCGAGCCAGCAAAATCTGCCTGAGCCAGCCATTATTTTCTGGTTACAGACAGGTATATTGTTATTGACTATTAGATAATTATTTTATGCGCCCCTTACAGCACCTTCTTACACACATCACCCAGACAGCACTTCTCGCAATATGCCTTCCTGGCGGTACATACCTCCCTGCCATGGTGTACGAGGCGGTGGCAGAAATCACTGCCTTTCTCTCCTGGAATGATCTTCCACAGTTCCATTTCCACTTTTTTTGGATCTTTGATGCCATCTACCAGCCCCATCCGGTTGGTCAGCCGGATACAATGGGTATCCGTAACGATAGCAGGCTTGCCAAACACATCGCCCATAATCAGATTTGCGCTCTTTCTTCCCACCCCCGGCAGTTTTAACAGAGCCTCAAAATCTTCTGGCACCTTACCACCATACTGCTCTACCAGCACATTCATACATTTATGGATGTCCCTCGCCTTGCTTGGTCCCAGGCCGCAGGGCTTTACAATATTCTCGATCTCTTTTACATCTGCTGCCGCCAGGGCTTCCGGTGACGGATATTGTTCATACAGATCCTTCACGACAATATTTACCCTGGCATCCGTGCACTGGGCAGCCAGTCTGACGCTGACCAGAAGCTTCCATGCCTCATCGTAATCCAATGTACAGTCCGCCAGAGGATACTCCTCTGCCAGCCGTTCTATGATCTCATTTGCTCTTTGCTTTTTTGTCATCGGTACTTCCTTTCCTTTCTGGTTTCTGACTCAATACTATTATTGAGCTGCCCCCCTATGTATCAGAAATAATACCATGCATTTCTACAAAAAGCAAACACTTTGTTGACTTTCCCCCATCTCATAGAGTATAATTTTTATATATGAAAAATGGTATCCATTAGCGTCACTATGCTAATATACTGTTGGAAGGAGGTTTTTACATGAGTTTATCTATCTCTGCAGCAGGAGGCTATAACACCTTTTATCCCGTGTATAATACCACGCCGGTTTCGCCTGTCAGCCAGAGTCCGGCAGTCAGAAGAGGATCTGAAGTTCCGGAAGAGGCTGTTCAGGGACAAAAGGTCGGAAAAGGTGAGTGCCAGACCTGTAAAAACCGCAAATATGTAGACGGTTCAAATGAAAACAACGTATCCTTTAAAACACCCGGCCACATCGATCCCGGAACATCTGCCGCAAAAGTCATGGCTCATGAACGGGAACATGTTTCCAATGCGGTAGCAGAAGGCAATAAAGAAAACAAACAGCTTGTTTCTGTCTCCGTATCACTACAGACCTCTGTCTGCCCAGAATGCGGACGTGTGTATGTGTCCGGCGGAAAAACCCACACTGCCATAAAGACCAGCACCCCTGAACCATCCAATCCCTACGATAAGATTCAGCGGGATATGATGCGGAATATGCTGGCAGGAAGAAATTTTGATAAAAGCGCATAAGAATCAGCCGAAACTAAAATTGGAGGAAAACTAATCATGTCCAAGGAAATTCCTTATAAAATCTATCTTGAAGAAAAGGAGATGCCGTCACAGTGGTACAATGTACGCGCTGATATGAAGAACAAGCCGGCGCCGATCCTCAATCCAGAAACCTTAAAACCCATCACTCTGGAAGAACTCACACCTGTTTTCTGTGAGGAACTTGCCAGGCAGGAACTGGATGATACCACAGCGTATATAGATATTCCGGAGGAAATCCGGAACTTTTATAAAATGTACCGCCCATCCCCGCTTACAAGGGCATATTGTCTGGAAAAAGCGCTGGATACACCGGCTCATATTTATTATAAATTTGAGGGAAATAATACATCCGGAAGCCATAAGCTGAACTCCGCCATTGCCCAGGCGTATTACGCTAAAAAAGAAGGGCTGAAGGGCGTCACCACAGAAACCGGAGCAGGGCAGTGGGGTACCGCTCTTTCTATGGCATGTTCCTATTTTGACCTGGACTGCCAGGTATATATGGTAAAGTGTTCCTATGAGCAGAAACCCTTCCGCCGTGAGGTCATGAGAACCTATGGCGCAAAGGTTACTCCTTCTCCTTCTATGAACACCAACATCGGACGCAGGATCAACGAGGAATTTCCTGGCACCACCGGAAGTCTTGGCTGTGCCATCTCAGAAGCCGTGGAAGCTGCCACTACCCAGGAGGGTTACCGCTATGTACTGGGTTCTGTACTTTCCCAGGTGCTTCTTCATCAGTCCATCATCGGACTCGAAACAAAGACCGCCCTGGATAAATATGATATCAAAGCGGATATGATCATTGGCTGCGCTGGAGGAGGATCCAATCTCGGCGGGCTCATCTCTCCTTTCGCGGGAGAAATACTTCGGGGCGAAGCGGATTACAAAATCATAGCCGTAGAACCTGCTTCCTGTCCCAGCATGACCCGCGGCTCCTATGCTTACGATTTCTGTGACACCGGAAAGGTTTGCCCACTGGCTAAAATGTATACCCTGGGAAGTGGCTTTATGCCATCTGCAAGCCATGCAGGAGGACTCCGCTATCATGGTATGAGTTCTGTTGTTTCCCAGCTCTATGATGACGGTCTGATCGAAGCAAGAAGCGTAGGACAGACGAAGGTCTTCCAGGCAGCACAACAGTTTGCCAGGGTAGAGGGCATTCTGCCAGCACCAGAGAGCAGCCATGCTATCCGTGCGGCCATTGACGAAGCCCTGAAGTGCAAAGAGACCGGAGAGGAAAAGAACATTGTATTCGGGCTGACAGGAACCGGTTATTTTGACATGGTTGCCTATGGAAAATATAACGATGGCGAAATGTCCGATTATATTCCTACGGATGAGGAAATTGCTAAAAGCCTTGCAAATCTGCCAGAGGTAAATTAACATGAAAAAACTACGAAAGAAGGATAACCATTTACCAAAATGGTTGAAAAGAACATTTTTGGCATTTGTTATTGCTGGCATCGCCGGAATTTTACTTATCGCCGGGCTCAATCTCTGGGTGATGGGAAACGCTGGCAGTCTGATCTATGACACACCGTCAGATGATGAATCCCACGACGGAGAAAAATTCTTCCCATTTTCAGAAAACCATGACTGCATTATTGTTCTCGGCGCCGGGCTTTGGGATGATAAGCCATCTCCCATGCTAAAAGACCGGCTGGAAAAAGGTATCTCACTCTATAAGGCAGGTGCAGCTCCCAAACTTCTTATGAGCGGAGACCATGGAAGAACCGGCTATAACGAAGTACAGGTAATGAAACAGTACGCCATTGATGCTGGTGTCCCCTCAGAGGATATTTTTATGGATCATGCCGGATTTTCCACCTATGAGAGTATGATCCGGGCGAGAGATATATTTGGTGTAACCTCACCCATCGTTGTCACCCAGAAATATCACCTCTACCGGGCCGTATATATTGGAAAAAGCTTAGGTATCCCCTGTCTTGGGGTAGCTACAGATGATTTTGCTTATGGGGGCCAGTTTTACCGGTCACTGCGAGAATGTATTGCAAGATGCAAGGATGTCCTGACCACCCAGCTGGGTACTCCACCGACTTATGGGGGCGAACAGATCCCCATCAGCGGAAATGGCGATATTACAAACGATTAGCTATATGATACAAAGGTTGAAAAGAAAAAAACTCCGAACAATCGGAGTTTTTTTAATGCTGGTAACCGGAATCGAACCGGTACGGGTGTCACCACCCACAGGATTTTAAGTCCTGGGCGTCTGCCAGTTCCGCCACACCAGCACATTGCAAATATTTTACAAGATTAACTGCTATCTTATAAAGCGACCCAGGAGGGACTCGAACCCTTGACCTCTGCCGTGACAGGGCAGCGCTCTAACCAACTGAGCTACTGGGCCAGATCAAATGGACCCTCGGGGACTCGAACCCCGGACCGTCCGGTTATGAGCCGGATGCTCTAACCAACTGAGCTAAAGGTCCAAACTCATATCGTTTGGAAAAACAAACAAATGACATTACTTTTGAGAACCTGCTCTGCAGATCCAATGACTCCTACGGGAATCGAACCCGTGTTACCGCCGTGAAAGGGCGATGTCTTAACCGCTTGACCAAGGAGCCAAATATTTGTAGATTACACTTAAATGTCTCGCAACAAAAAATATGTTATCACATTTTTCTACATTTTGCAAGAGTTTTTTATCTGAATTTCATTTTAGCCCAACGAAGCTAATATTTTCTCTCTCCCAGTATACGACTTAGATTCATAGAAGCGTCAAAATACTGTTCTTCAACATATTCTACTTTTTCCACTTTTTCGCCTTTTTCCAGCCTTCTGATAATATTAGAGACGAATGGCCCTAACATCGGATTACACTCAAAATCTGCATGGATTCTCCCCTCCTGCATAAATTGAAGAGCCGTGCGAACCGCATCAAAAGAAATTATAATAATATCTCCCCTGGGACCACAGGTCCTCCCCGCAGCTTCAATTGCCTCCACCGCGCCAAAGGTCATATTATCGTTCTCGCTAATGACCACATCGATATCCTTATACTTCTTCAGAAAACCTTCCATCACTTCCTGTCCCTTAGCCTGGGTAAATTCTCCGCTCTGGCAGTCCAGCATCTCCCAATTTTTATGAGTAACAAGAACTTCCTGAAAACCTGCCGTACGTCCCAGCTGTGCAGAAGATCTTGGTGTACCCTGGAGTGTAACGATCCGGATCTTTTCTTTTGCCCGTTCCTTACGTTTCAGATAATTCTCAAGCCATTCCCCGGCAAGACGCCCCTCTTCCCTAAAATCGCTCCCCACCCAGCAGGTATATAACTCACTGTCAGCCTCCAGATGACGATCCACTAAAATAACCGGAATACCGGCATCCTTTGCCTCCTGAAGTATTGTATCCCATCCCGTCTCCACGATGGGGTCCAATATAATATAATCTACCTCCTGCAGAATAAAATTACGCACAGCTTTGAACTGATTTTCCTGTTTTTGCTGCGCATCCTCATACAAAAGATAATAGCCATTCTCTGTAGTAAAAACGGAGCGGATAGATTCGGTGCTGGCATTTCGCCAATCCGATTCAGCGCCAATCTGGGAGAATCCGACTACGATATAGTCTTTTCCGTCCTTGGGCATATCCTCATACGGCGCCTCCTGATCCGAAATATTTTCCGAACCTTCCCTGGCACCGTATCCAAAGAACATAAGACCTGCCCCGGCGGAAATCAGCAGAATCATTATGATAAGACCTGCATATTTCTTTATCATAAGTCATCTCTCCCTTTCTGGCTGCTATTAATTTTGTTTAAAATTTATAATTTACTTTTTTTCTTACGGGCAACTACAAGACTCTGGATTACAAGGAATAAACAAAGCATCCCCGCTCTTGTAATTCCGGTCCACCATGCCTCGTCAAGTCCGGCAGAAGCTACAATATTCTGAATAGTTCCCAGGGACATAACACCGAATAAGGTGCCTATGATATTTCCCACACCACCTGTCAGCATCGTACCTCCGATGATCGAAGAAGCGATGGCATCCATCTCTGCGCCCACCGCATGGGTTGCAGAACCAGAAGCAACATGAAGGAAATAAATATATCCTCCAATTCCTGCCAGCAGACCGCACATCAGATGAGCGATAAATTTCGTTCTCTTTACATTGATACCTAACATCAATGCACTCTGCTTGTTTCCTCCTACTGCATAGAAAGATCTGCCCAGTTTTGTCCATCTTAATATACAGAACAAAAGAACCACAACGATAAGTGCAGCAACCACACCAATCTCTACATAGGCATCTACATAGACACCTCTTCTGTTAGTAGAGCCTAATCCCGGAACAATGACACGTGTCATCTTCAACTCATTAAAAGCTTCATTCGCCACATTAAAGGGTTTTGTATTTACGATTGTGGTCAAGCCCCTGGCAAAAAACATTCCCGCCAAAGTGACGATAAAGGGCTGGATATCCAGATATGCCACCAAAAATCCCTGGAAGAGACCAAATGCAAGTCCGATCCCCAGAGCGATCAGCAGGGAAACCACCAGGTTTCCCCCGTGGAAGTCCAAATACACCGCACAGCACATACTTACCAGTGCGGTTACACCTCCTACCGAGATATCTATACTGCCATTGATCATTACAATGCTTAATCCGCAGGCCAACACGATCAAAGCCGCATTAGAGTTCAAAATATTGAGGAATGACTGAGGTTTTAAAAATCCTTCTCCCTGAAATATAACAGCACCGATATACATTATGAAGAACACTACAATTGTGATCGTAAGGAGTAAGTTGGTATCTGAAAGATTTCTCAATTTATCACGAAAACTTACAGATCCTGCTTTTTTATTTTCTGACATATTATGCAACCTCCTTCTTCATCAACTTTTTCGTAAGCCCGGAAAACCATTCCTTAACCGTAGGCGCACTGACAATAACCAGAATGATAACTACAACTGCTTTATAAGCAGGAAGCGCATCGGACTGGACATTGAATTTATACAACGTCTGTGTCAGAAACTGGATTACATAAGCGCCAATAATAGAGGCCAGCATGTTGAATTTTCCACCACTTAAGGCATTACCTCCCAGCGCTACCGCAAGGATAGCATCCATTTCTATATCCTTCGCAATAACAGAGTAGTTGATCGTTGAGAAACGGCTTACCTTAATCAGACCAGCAACTGCCACACATACACCCAGGATGACAAATGACATTACCTTGATGAAAGCAGGGTTCAAACCATTCAGACGGGAAGAACTCTCATTGATACCCACAGCCTCTGTATAAAGCCTTAAGTTGGTAAATTTTAAAACAAGGGCAATTATGATCACACAGATGACCATAATAAAGAAGGGCGTAGGAATCGGTATCCCAGGGATATATGTGCCATAGTACGCAAAAGATGGCTCACTGATTACCGGAAGTTCATTATTATTGATCCACGCTGCCACAGAACGTCCTGCCGTATACAGGATCAGTGTTGCGATCATTGGTTGTATTTTAAAGAAGGCAACCAATATACCGTTAAACGCACCAAACAGCATAGCCACAACCACACATACAAGGAATGCTACGATAATCGGTGACTGGAGAGCTTCCGGACGGGCATCGCCTCCCGAGACCACACGGAGGATCACGCTTCCCGCGATAGCAACCGCAGCACCTACACTGATATCCTGACCGCCGGAAGCAGCAGTAACCAGCGTCATACCGATTGCGAGAATCGCAAGCTCGGAACCACTATCCAGTATCGTAATCAAAAAACCATTCAATACAGGATATCCAGCACTACTATCTTCAAGCACAATCCTAAAAAAACTAGGATCCGCAATCAGGTTAAATATGACCAATACCAACAGGGCTGCCAGTGGAATAAAGCACTGATTTTTGACAATCCTCATTAAAATGTTGGCATCTTTTGATTTCTTCGCTACATTATTCATTGTCATCCTCACCTCCGGCAATCGTACTCATCACTTTATTCTGATTCAAATCATCTCCAGAAAGCTGTCCCACCATCTTACGGTCTCTCATAACGACAAGACGGGAACAGGTACGTAACATTTCGTCCAGTTCAGAGGAAATAAAAGTAACACTCATTCCCTCCGAAGCCAGCTTCAGTACCAATTTCTGAATATCTACCTTAGTACCTACATCAATACCACGGGTTGGCTCATCCAGGATAAGGTACTCTGGATGTGTAAAGAGCCAGCGGGCAACAATAACTTTCTGCTGGTTTCCACCAGAAAGAGATTTGATCGGAGTATCCGCAGAAGCTGTTTTAATACTTAAAAGCTTGATGTATTCGTCTGCAATCTTATTTGCTTCTGCTTTGGAAAAGGGCTTGCAGAATCCTTTCAGCACCTGCTGTGCAAGAATAATATTATCCCTCACCGACAGATCCCCGACAATACCATCCATCTTACGGTCTTCTGGCAGATATGCAATACCATTTCTCATAGCATCTAACGGCTTGGATATCTTCACTTCCTTACCATTCTTCTTAACTTTACCGCCAAGTATGCGGTCAGCACCAAAGATCGCCCGGACGCACTCACTTCTTCCAGAACCAAGCAATCCGGTAAAACCATTCACCTCTCCCTTATCAATATGGAAATCAAATGGTTTGATGCCCGCATCACTTACCAGACCTTCTGCTTCAAACACCGGTACAGCGCCCTCTTCTCGCTCATAAGCCTGCTGTTCGTCCTTGATATCAGACATATCATCCAGTTCTTTTCCGAGCATCTTGGATACGAGCTGAACGCGCGGAAGATCTTTGATCTCATATTCACCAACCAGCTGACCGTCACGCATAACGGTAATACGGTCACACACTTCATATACCTGATCCAGGAAATGGGTAACAAATACTATGCCCACACCCTTTGCTTTCAGATTGCGCATTAATGTAAAGAGTTTTTCAACCTCCTGTTCATCCAAAGAAGAAGTCGGCTCATCTAAAATCAACACCTTACAATCCATGTCAACGGCACGTGCAATAGCAATCATCTGCTGAACTGCGATAGAACAGGTTTCCAGCTGCTGTGTTGCCTTTGCTGGTATATCCAGGGATTTCAGAATTTTTTCTGTATCCGCATTCATCTTTCTCCAGTTCTGTCCAAATCCCTTCGTTCTTCCAATGAACATGTTTTCTGCTACTGACAGGTTCGGGCAGAGCGTGATCTCCTGATACACGGTACTTATACCCAGATTCTGAGCATCCTGTGGAGAATGGATCGCCACTGCCCCTTCTTTACCTTCGAGGTGGATCTCGCCTTTATCTTTTGTGTAAACTCCTGTCAGAACTTTGATCAATGTGGATTTTCCAGCACCATTTTCCCCCATCAGTGCATGAACCTCACCCTTCCGCAGAGTGAAATCCACTGCCTGCAGGGCACGTACTCCTGGAAAGCTTTTATGGATATTCCTCATTTCCAGCACAACATTATCATTCATCTTCAGGTTCACCTCCCAAATTTTTTATTTTAATAAAGAAAGTGCGGTGCAGAGATAATTCTTCCTGCTGCACTGCACTTCCCTGATAATTATTATTTTTACTTAAATAGTCGAAGGATTAGATACCATACTGCTCGATATCTTCTTTTGTAATCTCATTTGCATCGAAGCCTTTTTCGTCAAGGATAATCTTTTTCTCTGTGATTGTCTCACCAGCTTCAAGCTTTTTGATGATATCATCAATGTAGGAAGCCTGGAATGGATTACACTGTCCATCATAGTTCCAGTTCTTCTTCAGCAACTCTTCCAGAGCCCATTTGTTGCAGTCAAATCCCATGATCACTACGTCTTTGCCAACACCGTGAGAAATGTTTGCTTTGTCAAGAGCAGCTACAGCACCCTTAGCCATATCATCGTTCTCAGCATAGATTACGTTGAATTTCTTATCGGACTCAATAACAGACTGAACGATCTGCTGTGCTTTCTCTGTGCTCCACTCAGCGGTCTGCTGTGCAACCAGGTTCCAGTTGTTTTCTTTAACAGCTTTCTCCATTGCTGCGGAACGTCCTACCTGTGCTGCATTTCCCATCTCACCCTGAAGATGGATGATGTTGTACTCTTTCAGCTGCTGACCTTTCAGCCAGTCAACCGCATCCTGACCTTCTTTCTCCATATCGGAGACGATGGAAGCCTCATAGAGATCTTCTTTTGCATCGATGGTACGGTCAAAAAGAATTACCTTTGTGCCTGCTGATTTAGCATCCTGCAATACTGAATCCCATCCAGCTTTATTAGCTGCGGAAAGAAGAAGATAATCTACGCCGTCCTGGATGAACTTCTGTGCTGCAGTGATCTGCTCGTCGTTCTTAAGGCTGTAAAAGAAAGAAGCGTCATATCCATTTTCTGGTGTGAACTTATTCTTCAGATCGTTAACGTTAGCGGTACGGAAACCAGACTCATTTGGGTCGTTGTTGATGATACCAACTTTGATATTGCCTCCTTCGCTGCTGTTGGAAGAGTCATTACTTCCAGTAGTAGATCCTGCATCATTTCCACCACAGCCTACCATTGATAAGCCGAGGCACACTACGAGTAACAAAGAAAGAATTTTCTTTTTCATACAAAAACCTCCAGTTTTTCTGCATTACTGCATTATTTTTTGTAGGAGACAGTTTCAAAAAAACTGTCTGCCCCATTACTTGATGTTAATATCATAACACATGTTTAGGTAAATTTCCACAAATATTCAGTTTTTTTTTTTACGATTTTAGTTGAATATTTTACGGCCCTTCGGAATTACGGCGATCACTTCTGTTCCTTCTCCATAAACACTCTCAATTTTCAAGCCATAATCTTCACCATAATTTAACTGAAGCCTCTGGTTCACGTTAACCAGACCAAAACCCGAGGGACCTCCCCGCTCAGCCTGCCCCCGGCTGATTCGGGAGCGCACATGATCCAGCTTGTCCGGTTTCATGCCAATCCCATCATCACGTACAAAAAATACGATCCTGTCCTTTTCCTCCCTGGCTGTAACATGAATATGTCCCACACCTCTCTTATTTTTAATACCATGGTACAAAGCATTCTCAACCAGAGGCTGGAGGGTTAATTTCAAAATGGGATACTGCCATATCCCCCCGGGGATATTGATCTCATATTCTAAAATGTCCCGGTAACGGAACTTCTGGATCTGCAGATAACTGCGTATATGCGTCTCCTCCTCATGAAGAGTGATGTAATCCTGCCCCTTACTCAATGTAGTACGGAAAAAATCTGACAGCGCGGAAACCATCTGTACCACCTGTTCGTTCTTACCAGCCTCCGCCAGCCAGATGATGCTATCCAACGTATTATATAAAAAGTGGGGATTGATCTGAGCCTGCAGAACTTTTAATTCCGTCTGCCGCAGCGTGATCTGTTCCAGACGGATATGTTCCACCAGCTGTCCGATCTTCTCTACCATCTGGTTAAAATTTGCATTGAGAACCGCCAGCTCATCCCTGCTGTCCTCCTGAGCCCGGACATCAAAATCCCCGCTTCCCGCCAGCTTGGTAACAGCAGATAATCTCCGGACAGGTTCCGTGATACTGAACATGATCTTATGGCTGAACATAACCACCCCAAAAAGAATTGCTATAAATACGAATATACTAGTTCGGAGCGCAGTCTGCACATCTGCCCGTATCCCTTCCCTGAGCCCGTCCAGCTGGCTCGTCTCAAAATAGATATATTCCTGGATCCTCTCCTGGATCAGTTCCGTAAGCACACGGATATTCAGGTCCAGGCGCTCCATATTCTTATCATAAGCGCCACTGACCAGAACATCCTCTTCAATCTCCTTAACACGGTCATCCAGCGTATTCAGACACTTCAAAATTCCATTGATCTGGCTTTTTGCATACTCAGTGTCCGCGTGACGGTATAAAGCGCGGAAGTCCTGACGTGCTTTTTTTATCATGATATGAGGGCTCTCTGTCCCCGTAATCCCTTCTACACGCCCCCTGTTTACCACATAAATGTACATGGTATAGTCCATTTTTTCTTTAAAATTTATACTATATGCATTCGCTACACTGAAATTGTCTGCCACTTCATCATACCGGTTAGAAAAACGGTTGATTAGAAACAGCAGATAAAGGATCATGACTATAAGCGGTATTAGACATACAAGTGAAAGCATATAAAGCCGCTTCTGCAGAAGGGACCCCCTTTTTTTCCTCAATACTACCTCCCCTTTTCTAACAAATACTGCCATCAGACAAGCCAAACGGGCATCTTCCGGCTAGCCCGACGGCGCTAAGCCCGCTGTCTATATTCCTTTGGCGTGCAGTCCTGGTTCTTTTTAAACAGATAACTAAAGTAGTGTGCATCTTTATACCCTACAGCATAGGCAATCTCTGCGGATTTCAAAGAAGATGTACGCAGCAGCTCTTTGGCCTTTTCCATGCGTACAAAGGTCAGGTATTCGACAAATGTCTTTCCCATCTCCTGACTAAATATGCTGCTGAAATGATTGGGACTGAGATTCACACTCGCCGCTACCGAATTTAGGGAAATATTTACATCATCATAGTGCTGCTCAATATAACTTTTCGCCTCCTCCAATAACGAATGGTACTTTTTCCTGGAAACTGCTTCCCTCAGATCAATAGCCGTCGTCAGAACCTTTTTCAAATACACTTTATTGGATTCTACTGAGGATAGCACTTTATTAATATCCCGGATCTCTCCACAGTGTTTGGCAAGTTCACCATTTTCATAACCCAGTCCCTCCAGCATGGATACTGCCGTAAAATACATATCTGTAGTCACATACTGACGAAATAAAAGAGACTGGATATTGTTTATCCCAAAACTGGAAAAATAGTCGTCTACAAAATTAGAAACCTCACTCTTTAAACCAGTTTTTAAAAACCTCTCGGCCACCCGCCTGTCCAGCTTTCCAACTTCCAGAATCCCAATCTCTGCTTCCTCTCCCCCCTGGGAAGGCTGCACCGCCGTCCTCTCTTTTTGTACCTGGCTGCTCTCCTGGGAATCCAGCTCTGATCCAGGTTCTGATTCCTGCTGCAGTTCCTGTTCTGACCGGATCAGCTGAGCCACTCTTTTAACCGCCTCAAGAAGCTTGTTTCCATCGATGGGTTTCAGCAGATATTCAGTGATTCCGATACGAATCCCCTCCCGGGCATATTCAAATTCATCATAGCCGCTTAAAACAATGATCTTTATATGAGGCATTTCTTTTTTTACCCGCCGGCTCAGCTCCAGACCATCCATAAATGGCATCCGGATATCCGTGATCAATATATCTGGTTTGGATTCCTGTATTAAAGGGTATGCCAGCTCGCCATCACTTGCCTCCCCGACGAACTCGAATCCTTCTTTCTCCCACTCAATGTTATTCCGAATCCCCTCACGCATGATAATTTCATCTTCCACCAGGAATACTTTCATCCCGCGCACCTCCTAAACGGTCCTGTACATACTTTTCTTTCTTTTTTCTATTTTATCGGTTTGGCGCACCCTTGTCAATAAACTCCAGATTTCCCTTTCAAACAGCCCTAAAACAAAAACGGTGCCGGAACCGAATTCTGACACCGCCTCTATACTTATTTTTTTATCACTGCCGCTTTGGAAAGGCCTTTTCCCATAAACAGCTTCTTATAAGATCTGAGCTTTTTCTTTGGTACCTTTATTACTGCCCTTTTATGAATATTTTTAAACGCAGCTGAACCAATCTTCTTCACCTTGGATGACTTCAAGTGAACCATTTTTAACTTCCAGCAACCCTGGAATGCCTTGTTGCCAATGCTGGTAACAGACTTACCAATAGTGATTCGTTTCAGTTTTTTGTTGTTAAGGCATGCCTTAGAGGCTATACTGGTCACCTTCAGCTTTTGTCCGGAGCAGGATACCTCTGCCGGGATATTGAGATTGGAATTTGTCTTTTTTAATGGTTTTACAAACTCTGCTGTCTTGCCTGCAGTTACTTTATACTGCATACCGCCAGTCTGAAATACTGTTCCAGAAGTTAACCTGACTTTCGTTTTATCTGTGTCAGACACTGTATTTGTTCCCTGCGTATTCTGGCTGTTATTTGCCGCAGTATTCGGATCATTTCCAACACCCGGCTGCGGTTCCGGCGCATGTTGTTTCTTCTCCACAACAACGGTCATAACTACATTCTTATTCTCAGGAAGGATCTCCACCTCTTCTTCCAGATCCAGAACAGGTTCACCATCTGCGCCAAAATGAACGATGCGCAGGAAGGTATCTCTCTGGAATGCGCCTCCATCTCCAGGCCTTGCATGAAATACATTGATCAGGTTTCCGTCTTCATCCGTCACATAGGAATTATGTCCTGGACCATGATAGATCTTCTCTCCCCTGGAGGACAAACCTGTTAATATCGGATAGTTTGTCTTTTTCCAGGAAGAGGCATCCAGAAAATCAACTTCATCTGATAATTCGATCTGCGTCATCCCCACACAATAGGTCTCATCTGTAGCGCCGCCAGAATAGGTAAGGTACAATTTATCTTCTGTCATAATAACAAAAGGACCTTCATTTACAAACTGATGATTTCTCTCCCAGCCATATTCACAGGGTACGATCATGACCGGCTTCGTAATCAGTCTGCCTGGATCTTCAGCCGTCGTCTCGCCAATCCATAAGTCCGCAGTCCCGCCGTTTTTCCCAAAGTTTCTCTGCGACCAGATCACATAATGTCTGTCATTATAAGTAAAATGCGTCATATCGAGAGTGATACCGCCATACATCGTATTTAACATTTTCCCATTCTGGTCCAGATAGCGGCTGGGAGCTTCCCAGTCGTCATAATTCGTCGGATCTCCTCCTGTACGCAGCTTCATAATTACACTCTGTACATCCCATCCTGTGCCAATATTGGACGCAAAGAACATGTACAATTCGCCACCAATCTCATGCAGCTCGGGAGCCCAGTGTTTGTCTTTGGAAACAATATTTCCCTCCATCCCCTTAGCTTCATCATACACCAGATGATCCTCCGCCTCACTCAGACCTGCCACCGTATCAGATTCCCGCATGTAGAGATTTACATTGCCGCTTCCCTCTTCGTTGGTAGCGATAAAGTAATATTTACCATTGAAATTTATCACGTTGGGATCCGCTCTTCCCGCAATATAAGGATAGTTGCCTGCTGCTGGAATCCGGTCAGAAAGCTGTCGGACTGTTCCTCTGACTTCATAGGTTCCTTCTTTATTAAAATCAACTCTGGCAAGATCGCTCCCATCCCATGTCACGCTCTTTTCAGCAGCAGATCCATCGGAGTAATGTGCCTTCACCTTCACACCAGATAAGTCCATTGCTTTACCAGTCTCCGTCTGGACTTTTGCATTTTCCACTGTCGTATTCACAACAGGCTTCAGCTTGCCCTGGATCCTTTTTGCTTCCTCTGGTGTTACCGGGATCACATTCCCCTCAATGGCATAGGTTATCCCTGAATCCACAGCCTCTTTTTTAATGGGCGCAAATTCTTCTCTTTCCTGAATCGTCCTAAAATCCGACGTCCGGTTCACATATCCTGTCCCTGTCTCCCCGCTGGTCCATGTAATATAGTAAGTATCAGACACCTTGTCATACACACATGCTGGATCCTGAACAGAATCTTCCCCGCTTAATGCAAGAAGCCCCTTCTCTTCGTAAGATATAAGGTCACCAGAGGTAAAAAACAAAACTTTTCCCTTCTGGTCACCGGTCTCCCCAGCCTCATCCATACGGACTGCAAGGACTCCAAAACTTCCATCCTTCATTCGGAAAATAAATGGCTGTTTTAACACCTTTGTCTCCTCACCCTCATTTTTGGCAAACAGCACTCCCGTATTATGGTTTAATGGCTCAAAGTCCTTTCCATCCCCGCTGTATCCCAGATGAAGACTGTCTGTCACAGCGGATTGATACATGCCATGAGCCTTTCCATTTCTCTTCATCGAATCATCTTTTTCTCTGGTATATCCCAAAACATATCCGGAACCTCTGGGAAGCACCTGCACAGAAAAATTCTTTTTCTGTGTGCTGCCATCTGCCAATGTTACTTCCGCTTCCAGATTTACCTCCGTGATACTCTGCCCTGGAGCCGTGACTTTACCCGTGGAAACATCTATGATCGCCTGATCTGCCCTCCAGCGGATCTTCGCATTCCCGAGCTGCATGGGAAGGAGATCCTGCTCCGACATATAATAAGGCAGCAATAGCTGCTCCATTACTGCCGCCTCCGGTAAACCTGTGTTTCCGGCCGCTTTCATATGTATAGGAAATATACCCGCCGCCAAAGCAATAATCAGAAGATATGTCACTATCTGCCTGATTTTCCTGTAGGTTCTTAATCTCATATAACCGCCTCTTTTCTTTATTATACTTCTGTAGCCACTCTTCCATGATCCAGAAACTCTTATCTTTATTATAAACGATTGAAAATTGTCATGCCATGATATATAATAAAATATAAATTGATATATAATCATATTACTCTTGAACAATGCAAAGGAGTGCCTGCTGTGGTCGATATTATATATGTACAATATAACACAACCCATGATAACAATTTTATATACTATGAGGATGATCCGGATCGGGACTGGTGGCTCCTTCTTGTGACACATACCCCTTCCTTTTTTATCATAAATGACAAAAAATATATAATGCCTCCCAAAAGTGCTATCTTATATCCCCCCAGTGTCCCGCTTCACTACGGGGGGCATGAAAGTTATTTTAAAAATGACTGGATCCGTTTCTATACAGATGAGAAATTTATCTGCGATGGGACCGTGCCTACCTGTATCCCTTTTGAGATCAAAGAGTTCAGTTTTATCCATCATTTATTCAAACAGCTTGCTTCAGAGAATTTTTTCTATAACAAGTATAAGACAAAAACCATTATTTCCCTGTTTGAGCTAATGTTCTCCAAACTTGAGGAATCTCTTTCCTTCCGCTCAGAAAATACACAGATTAAAAATCTGCTCTCCCTTCGTTTAGATATAAAAAATGATCCAGGTTTCGACTGGACCATTCCTTATATGGCAGATTCCCTTCACATGAGCACAGGATATCTGCACACCCTGTACCGGGACACTTTTGGCATCACCTGTATGGATGATGTGATCCAAATGCGCCTGGCACTGGCAAAAGATTATTTACAGCACAGCTCTGTCTCCATACAGACCATTGCCCAGAACTGCGGTTACAAAAATGTTGAACATTTCAGCCGCCAGTTCAAGAAGCACACAGGAAAGTCTCCCAGAGAATACAGAAAAAGTTTTTCCTGAACTGATAAGGGCGTCTATTTCTGCACCAACAGATCATTGATCTGTTCCGCCATTTGGTTCAGTGCAGCAACCTGCTCGTTCATCTCTACGATATCCTTTGAATTGGTTTCTACCATATCATTAATATTGCAGAACTCCGTGTTTTCCTGTTTGATACTTTCCGCAATATGCTCGTTGATCTTCACTGTGTTTCTGATCACATCAGACTGCTGATCATGGGCCTCCCCCATAGAATTAATATTATCAATCGATGTATGCAGAACATCGATCATATCCCGGACCCCAGAAAAAACTTCATTGAAATAATCATTCTGTTTTTCTAACTTATCCGTATTTTCTGTGACATACATTTTCATATCTGATACATTCTGCTGCACATTTTCGATTACATTTGCTACCTGCTCCAATGATTCTTTTGTATTATTGGCCAGGTTTCCAACCTGGGTCGCCACAACGGCAAAACCCTTTCCCGCTTCACCAGCCCTTGCCGCCTCGATAGAAGCATTTAATGCCAGAAGATTTGTGGAAGAAGATATTTCGCCAATAATATTCAGGGTCACCCCAATTTCCTCAACAGCTTCTGATAATTTCATGGCAACATGATTTGTATTGTTCATTGACTCTGAAACTTCTGAATTAATCTCCTTCAGGGAATGCAGACGCTGCTCGTTGATTCTTGACTTCTCCAATAACTCTTTGGATATATTCTCCACTTCTATCACATGTTCACTCACAAGACCTTCCCACCGCTGCAGCTCATTGAGATTTTCAATGCTTTCTTCACTTTTTCTCCTCAATGCCGTATTGTTGGAAAGCAGTTCTTCACTCGTTGCAGACAATTCTTCTGAGGATGAACTTTCATTTAATGTTATCGTATGTAGTACATCGACAGCCTTCACTAACTGCTCAGAGAGACCGGAAACAGAATGCAGCATATTCTGAACCCGTTCATTATTTTTTTCCATTTCATCTTTTTTCGCGTTTACCAGAAAACACTGGGCAAGCCATGTAAGCAGCCAAATAAAAAATAAGGACAGCACGACACAGACACATCTGTTTACCATATTGGGAACAAACAGTGCATTTCTGCCCGGAAGCAGTATATCTGCCCTCAGAATCCACGACACGATCAGGGAAAGGGCGATCTCTGCACTTGTAACAATCACCATTCTGCTGTCTAAAAACAGTGCAGTCGCTACGGTAAACAAAAACGCAAAAGCCCAGAACTCTGACGATGGAATCATATAAAGGATAAAGTTAAACTGGGTAAACATAATTATAACAAGATATATTTTGCATTGCTTTAATTTCTCAGGAATCACAATTTTTCCATCATATCCTGACTTAATAAAGAAAATTGCGATGGCAAGATATAATAAACAAGTAATGTCAAATACGATCAGCATCGGCCAGCTTACTGTAGGAAATAAACCGATAAATTTTTCAAAAGAATATAAAATACCTGCCGCCTGGCAAGCCCCGGGCACTGCCAGCAGAACGATCGTATATACCTTATTTATATAGACATCTAAAGCTGTCAATCTTTTTGTATCCATTCATCTTAACCTCCTGTTATCCTAAAATTCATATAATTGTACGATGATAGCATAGCCGGCACCAATGGTACAAAATACAATTTTATTTCCTCTGCGGGCATATGTGTCCCACATACGGTTCAAACATAAGATCGGACAAGTATTCCCTGTATACCCGTACTCCTTGCCCACAAAATGGTATTTATCCTCCCCAGCTCCTAAGATCTCCAGCGTCTTCATATTATAATCATCACTCAGCTGGGAAAAAATAAAATAGTCAATATCCTCTACCTGCAGAGAATTCCGTTCCAAAACCACATGAATCTGCTTCGCCCAATACTCTGGTAAAAAATCCATGGAAAAAGGAGTCCATTCCAGCCTTTTTTCATTGGGCTGAACGGATTTCAGAGGAACTTTTGACATCCCGCATTTCGGATAAGTCACATATTGGTGATAATCCGCATCTATGTACACTTCTGTGTCGATGAATCCTCTTTCCTTTTCTTCTTCCTCTGCTGAAACCGCTATGCATGCCGCTGCATCTGCAAAATTTGCGTAAACCACCGTATCTGACCACAAAGTGATGGGCGATATACAAAAGCAGCCAATCACCAGCGCATTTTTTATATCACTATTCAGCATATATTTGTGCACGATATCAAGTCCTTGTATCATTCCTGTACAATTAGAGTTAATATCGAATGCAACCTTTACATTTTTCAATTTCTCACCATATAAACCTACCAGTTTCAAGGCATTGGAAGGAGATACATATTCCGGAGTATCCGAACAAAATAATAACATATCAATTGTTTCAAAATCAATATTATTTTTTTTAACACAATTGTTTATGGCATTTTGTGACATTGTAATTGCATTTTCGCCTTCTGAGATAAAATACCGTTTCCTTCTTCCCAGATGTTCCATCAGATTGTGGGCACTCAGCCCCATTGCCTCAAAATGTTCATCCATTTCGCTGTTATAAACCTTGTTGTCCGGAATATACGCTCCTGTACCTTTCATGATCACATTTCTCATAAGCATCTCTCCTTTGGCGTTCACTTGTAAGTACCTTGTAATGTATAAACAGCAATTCTTTTTCCTGCTTTTATATGCCACTTTTTTCTTTTGCAGATTTTCTTCATTATATTATATTTTTTAAATAAAGTATAGATTAGAGAGGGCTTTTACATTGAGAAAATATCGCATTTTTCGACATTTTTCGACATATGACAGCTTGCGCAGTTAATCTGTAATTGAAAAAGGAGAATCAAAAAATGTATGGGACAAACTCAAAATGTTTGTCCCATACATTTTTCCCATATTTTTTCAGCTTAAAAGTACTTTATTTATAATAATATTTACTTCCTGATATTTAGTAACGTATTTACAGAACTTTGAACATCTTCATATATAATTGTATTATATAAACTTCTTAATTTCTCCAATTTTTCTCCTTTCTTTTTTATCTCATTATGACATTCTCGCAAATACTTAATATTATTTCTTATCACCGCAGGTGGCAGTATCCTTTTATTTTCCTTATTGTCCCCATTTGTTTTTTCTTCTGAATAAAGCATCAACCTCCGCTTATATTTTATATAAGAATCATGGCTAATTGTTGACTGCAGTTCTCCAATTTTTTTATCATAACATTTTACTACTGATATAATTCTCTCTGCTGTTGCATTGGAGCTAAAATTTAGAAAACTGGAAGCAGGGTCATCAATCTCTTCTTTATGAGTATTATAAAATAAATCTACATATTCATCCATTTGTATCCCTAACACCTCGCACATAATTAGATCAGCAAAACTTTCATTAGTTAATGTATGCACGGCCTTTATAATAGAATATGTATTTACAAATAATAATTCTATATTATTTTGTAATACTATACTTAATTGTAACATATCCTGAATATACTCAGAAATTCCTCTATTAGTCTCTTTGTAATAACGTTTTATACCACTATCTATTACTGCTAATAACATTTCTGATCTTTCTACAAGAAGTTTTTTAGTAGATAAATCAAAAAAACAACTTGTATTCACTTGATAATATAAAAAATCGTCTTTGCTCTCGTTTATTTTAAAATCTTCTTTAAAGTATTGCTTAATTTTTTCAACAAGCTTTTTATGCAACTTATCTTTACGCTTCTCACCCAATTTGGTGTAAATATTTGTTAATATGCGTTCTGCTTCTCCACTATCATCTGTGGGCGACAACATCGAAGTTGCTATTGTTTCTGCAAGCATTGCTATTGTATAAACAAATCTTCGTTCCCTCTTGCGTATATTATCTCCTACGCAATGTGCAACTTCGTGGGCAAGTTCCTGCATAAGTCTCTTTGGCTCAAAAATTGCTTTAACCGGAATCTTGCCTAACAAAAATCTGTGTATAGGATATTCTTTCTTTATATCAAATAACTTTTGTATCTTTATAGAAAGATATAAATCTGGACACAGCAGATAACAAAAACTTTTATCCTCTTTATCGTTTAATGTATTTACAAGTTGTTGAACAAAATGATTATAAAAAGCAAGGATTTTGACAGGAATATCATATAATACTGCATTAAAACCTGGTGACTGAAAAAACATCTTATCAGTATGTAGTGAACCATTTACAATAGACATAATTCCCTGTACCACCTTTACAACAGACTCATTATAAACAATTTGATTTCTATCTACTTCCTCTTCTCCATCATCAATCCAAAATTCATTCATCTTAGTAAACAACATTTTAATAGCATTTTTAATACATTTCCATAAATCTCTAGCAAAATTTTCTTCCTCAAGATAACTACATGCCTTTAGTACCTCTTCAAGGGCCTTCTTTACAAATGGATACAATTGTTTTTTCGCTTCCTCAACTACATCATTTTGGTACATATCTATGTAAGAACTTGTATCATTTTGATTCAATTCTGGTCCCTCTTCTATAACTGGAAATCGATGAATATAAGGATTGTTATCAAAATGAATCCTAAGTTTCATAATCCCATTTCGAAAATTTGCATTTTCAGGACACAAACATCCCCCTTCTTTCATCTCACTTATAAGTTTTTTTATGTTACATTTTAATATGTTAATACATACATCTTCATTTCCAAGACGATTATAATTAAAATGAGATTGTCTCTTAATATCCTCAAAATTCATTTCTGGAAAAACATCTGAAAAGGTTTGGTACCAGTTCTGATAATAAAAAAGTTTCTTTACCACAAAACAAACCATTACCTTTTCAAAAACCTCATTCTTATTCGAACCTAATAATTCGTCAAAATCAATTCCACATATTGAATAACAATAATTGTTATGTATCTTTTCATTATAACAGAACATTGGAAATCTATGAATCTGTCCAGCTCCAATTTCATATTTCGTAGATTTAATAAAAACAATGAAATCACAAGAATCAAGAGAATAATAAATTGCAAAATTAAATTTTTTATAATTATAAGACATCTTATATAAAAATTTTTCTAACTCTTTAATCTTTTCTTTTATTTGAATGCCTTGTAATAAAGAAGCAAAAAAATACGGTTTCCTATCATTCCAAAACTTCTCATCATAATTTTCCCGTAAACAATAAGCATACAAATTATGACATGATTCTCCCACATTCAGGCTTTTAGAAGCTTCTTCCGTCCTTTCCCATAGCTTAAAGTAGTCAATTTTATTCGCATCCTTACTTATAGGTGCGTCTGAAATTTTAATATAGTCAAATTCGCCAAAGGTTCGATACTGGATTCCTTCCTCGTTACTTTTCTTATAACGTCCCTTATATAATGTTATAACGATTGAATTATATTTATTCATTGCAATTTTTCTCCTTAATATTTTAATCCTTTTACTAATGTGTAAAGATTTCTAGCTTCCGTAAAATTAAATATTGTAATATCTTTTTGAAACAAATCAAAAAATCGATTCATGTTTCCAACATGTATTAGAAACGCCTCCCCATCCTCGTGACACCACAAATACCATAGAAGGCTTACAAATCTTTTGTACGTCTTATCATTAGTAATCGAACAATACAATTTAAAAATATTATCACTTAATAAAATATAATCATTCATATGTTTTACTGTAAACAGATATTCCAATCTTGATACAGCAATACTATATCGTAACCCCAAAGTTCGATCTTTCCAATTAATCAACTCTCTATAAATATAATCAATATCAATATTCTTTTCACAATTCAATGCATAACTAATCATTATACTTAGCATAATTTGACTTTCAATTTCAACTTTATTACTTGCTTCCTCTTTATCACATACTATTATATTACAAAATATACGAATCATAGAAAGCAACATACTTGACTGCTCCATACGATCTAGTAATAATTGATCCATTGTATCAGAAAAAAATAACTTTGCTCTATCATAGAATTCTTGTTCTTTATACTTATTTGAATTTTCACAACCTTTATCTTTCAAATCACCCCACAATAATTCAATATATGTTTTTACAGCACCAATATTAATTCGACCATCTTTTTCTACACTATTTTGCAATACATTTCTTAAATATTGTACCTTATTATTGTAATTTTGTTTTTGATAGAAAAAGTTGAAGTAAATATATCCTACCTTATCCAATAAATACAATTTGGCAATTAGCACAAGAAAGCACAACACATCATATGTAAGTAAAATATAATATAGCATAAACCAATTCATTGCAATGCATACATACAGCAAGACCAATAGAATTAATAACCAATAATTAATACTAAATCTTAATTTGATAAATCCATTTATACTGTCTAATCCATGTTCTTTTATAAAAGTTTTCCACGACTGTTGTATAGAACTACTAAGATTAAAACCAAATACAATTATTGTACTCAGTCCTATAGTAGATGCCATACTGAGCACCAAAGAATGTTCTGTCAAATATTTAATCTTATCTTCACTTAAAAATGGAATTTTCATTTCACTAAAAAAATACTGGACTACTATTCCAATCAATAATACAACAACATTAATTATAATCTTAACATTCCCAATCTTAAACATATAATATAAAATTCCAGCAAATATTCTTTCAACGTTTTTCATCTTTACAGTTTATTTTCCTCCACTTTTAAATAATATACATTCGCAAATATTTAACATTTTAAAGCCATAAATTCATATATCTTTAAAGTGCGAACATAAAATATTTTTTAGTACAAAAAAACGAAGCTATAACTAAACTTCGTTTTCACGTTTACTATTTTATACTTTTAGTTCTCCCAAAAAGAAAGATCATCCACATTTGCTTCTATTCCTTCTCCCGTCATAGGAAAAATCCCAATAAGTGGCTCTGGCTCAGGACGGGAGTTCAAAAACTGGGATTCGTCAGGCATAGCGATCCTTCCTGGAGTAGGTTCTACACCATATTTCTTCTGTTGTATTATTTCACTCAAACTTTCATAAATCCTCTTCATTGATTATTCCTCTACATAATAAATATATTATATACATATTCCTTTTATATAATATATTGACTTATTTATCAATATAATTAAAAAACTCCCCGAGTTGGGCTCGAACCAACAACCCCACGGTTAACAGCCGTGTGCTC
>CAMXSH010000013.1 GCA_947246475.1 uncultured Roseburia sp. | reverse complement strand
GAAAAAGTGAGAAACAGCGAGTTAACAAGAGGAAAACAAAGATTATTATGGGAGGGAGACATATGTGGTTTGTATTTGCTGTGCTGTCAGCGGTCTTTGCGGCGCTGACTTCGATCCTTGCGAAAATTGGAATACATGGAGTACACTCCAATCTTGCCACAGCGCTCCGCACGATTGTAGTGCTGGCAATGGCATGGGGGATGGTATTTTTAACGCATGCCCAAAAAGGTCTTCCAGATATCACCAGAAAGAGCTGGCTGTTTCTTATCTTATCTGGTCTGGCGACGGGAGCATCGTGGCTGTGTTACTATAAGGCGCTGCAGGTGGGAGAGACTTCCAAAGTGGCGGCGGTGGATAAACTGAGTGTGGTGATCACACTTCTGCTGGCTGTAATCTTTCTACACGAGGAGTTTACAGTGAAATCCCTGCTGGGGTGTGTTTTGATCGGGGCTGGCACATTGTGTATGGTTCTTTAACCTGGCGGCGCTGTCCAGCTGGACAGCGGTGGATCCCATAAAAATGAAATTAATAAAAAACTAATAATTTTCTTAAAATTTGTCTACCATAACCATTAAGAAAACGTGGGATACGCTGGCATATTTTTGTGCTAAAGTATCTACAACGGACAAGCAGACGGAGGAATGGGATATGAGACAAATTTATGAGTTAAATACAAAATGGGCATTTTCCAAAGAAGCCCAGGCAGTTCCAGAAAAGAAGCCAAAGAACTGGTATGTGGTAAATCTTCCCCATACCTGGAATGCCATCGACGGACAGGATGGGGGAGCAGATTATTACCGAGGAATCTGTTATTACGCCAAACAGGTAAAAAAAAGTGAGCTGCCAGAAGCGGACCAATATTTTCTTGAATTCAGGGGAGCCAATTCATCCGCGGATGTGTATGTAAATGGAAAGAAACTGGCGCAACATGACGGAGGATATTCTACTTGGAGAGTGAATTTCACAGACGTGCTTCAGGATAAGAATCTGATTGTGGTGGCGGTAGATAACAGTGAGAATGAGTCCGTCTATCCACAGAATGCCGATTTTACTTTTTATGGAGGGCTTTACCGGGGAGTAAACATCATCGCTGTCAGCCATTCCCACTTTGATCTGGAATATTATGGAGCTCCGGGGATTCAGGTGACGCCGGAGATTTGCGGACAGGATGCCAGAGTGAAGACGGAAGTTTATGTGACCAATGCAGAAGCAGGCCAGAGGCTTTGTTTTAGAATCCTGGATGCAGGAGGAGGGGTGGTTGCCCAGTGTGAAAAAGATGTAAGTGAGAATACAGCTGAACTGGATATTTCAAAGGTGCATCTATGGCAGGGAAGAAAGGATCCCTATCTGTATACTGCAGAGGTGGCTCTGATGGAGGGAGAAGAGGTACTGGATCAGGTAAGTACCCGGTTTGGGTGCCGTAGTTTTGAAATCGATGCCGAGAGGGGCTTTATTCTAAATGGAGAGAGTTATCCACTGCGGGGCGTATCGAGACATCAGGACCGCTGGGGTATCGGAAATGCTCTGCTTCCGGAACATCATAGGGAGGATATGGAGCTGATCTGTGAAGTGGGGGCCAATACGATCCGCCTGGCACATTATCAGCATGATTCCTATTTTTATGATCTGTGTGATGAGAAAGGAATGGTGGTGTGGGCAGAGATTCCATACATTTCCCATCATATGGAGGGGGGAAGGGAGAACACTATTTCCCAGATGAAGGAGCTGATCATACAGAATTATAATCATCCGAGTATCGTCGTATGGGGATTGTCCAATGAGATCACAATGTCGGGTAAATCCACAGAGGATCTCCTGGAAAATCACCGTCTGCTGAATGATCTCGCCCACAAGCTGGATCCTACGAGAAAAACGACCATCGCGGCGGTGACAATGTGTGATATCCATGATCCCTATATCCAGATATCCGATGTGGTATCCTATAACCATTATTTTGGATGGTATGGCGGGAATACGTCTATGAACGGACCGTGGTTTGACGAGTTTCACAGAGAATTTCCGGAGATTCCCATCGGCTGCAGCGAATATGGCTGTGAGGGGCTGGACTGGCACAGTTCCAATCCAGAACAGGGGGATTACACTGAGGAATATCAGGCGTATTATCATGAGGAGCTGATCAAACAGCTGTTTACCAGACCCTATCTATGGGCGACTCATGTCTGGAATATGTTTGACTTCGGCGCGGATGCAAGAAACGAAGGTGGAGAAAACGGCCAGAACCATAAAGGACTGGTGACTTTTGACCGAAAATATAAAAAAGATGCTTTTTATGCCTACAAGGCATGGCTTTCCAATGATCCCTTTGTGCATATCTGCGGGAAACGCTATGTGGACAGGGTGGAAGATGTCACAAAAATTACGGTGTATTCCAATCAGCCAGAAGTGGAACTGCTGGTAAATGGAGAGAGCCTTGGCAAACAGAAGAGTTCAGAACATTTTTTCTACTTTGACGTGCCCAACAAAGGAGAATCCATGTTAAAGGCAGTGGCAGGGCAGTGTCAGGATGAGAGCCGGATCCGGAAAGTGGATGAGATGAATCCCGCTTACCGGCTGGTGGAGAAGGGCGCTGTGCTGAACTGGTTTGATATCACGGAGCGGGAAGGGTATTACTGCCTCAATGATAAGATTGAGGATGTGATTCATTCTGACGAGGGGATGAAATTGTTCCACAGGATATTAGAAGATGTGGGGATGTTCCGTGAGGCGTCCTTTGCGGAGCCAGAAAATATGGAAAAACTGATTCGCATGATGGGAGGATTTACGGTGATCCGGATGCTGAATACATTGGGTTCTGTGGGCGATACGATGACAAAAGAGCAGCTGCTGTCCCTAAACGGGCAGCTGAATCAGATTCCGAGGAAGAGCAGCTGATTCGACAGAGTTAATGAAATGGAGACTGGCATGTCTGGCCAGTATAGGACAAGATGGAGGTAGATGGAAGATATGGAAATGACATTGAGATGGTATGGATCCGATTTTGATACGGTTACATTAAAACAGATACGACAGATCCCCGGCGTCACGGGGGTGATCACAACATTATATGATACGGCTCCCGGAGAGGTATGGAGCAGGGAACGGATCCGGGCATTGAAAGAAGAGGTGGAAGCCGCGGGACTTCATATCGCCGGCATTGAGAGTGTGAATATTCACGATGCCATCAAGACAGGAGCAGCCGACAGGGACAAGTATATTGATAACTACATTGAGACGTTAGAGAATCTTGGAAAAGAAGATCTTCACCTGGTCTGCTATAATTTTATGCCAGTGTTTGACTGGACGAGAACGGAACTTGCCAGGGTGAGACCGGATGGCTCCACTGTACTTGCCTATACCCAGGAGGCAGTGGATGCCCTGGATCCGGAGAAAATGTTTGAGTCTATCGCCGGGGACATGAACGGTACGGTGATGCCAGGATGGGAGCCGGAACGGATGGCAAAGGTAAAAGAATTGTTTGAGATGTACCAGAATATTGATGATGATACATTGTTTGAAAATCTCAAGTATTTTTTAGAGAGGATTATGCCGGTATGCGATCAGTATGACATCAATATGGCGATCCACCCAGACGATCCGGCGTGGAGCGTCTTTGGACTGCCCCGCATCATCATCAATAAAGAAAATATTCTCAGAATGGTCAAGATGGTGGACAATCCTCATAACGGCGTAACTTTTTGCTCCGGTTCCTACGGAACCAATCTGGATAACGACCTGCCGGATATGATCCGTTCCCTCAAAGGCAGGGTTCATTTTGCCCATGTGCGCAACCTCAAATTTATTACCCCGACAAATTTTGAGGAGGCAGCGCATCTTTCTTCTGACGGCACCTTTGATATGTATGAGATCATGAAAGCCTTGTATGACATTGATTTCCAGGGACCGATCCGTCCGGATCACGGAAGGATGATCTGGGATGAGGTGGCGATGCCTGGGTATGGGCTGTATGACCGTGCCCTTGGCGCCGCCTATCTGAACGGGTTGTGGGAAGCGATTGAGAAAAGCCAGCGCTGAAACGGAACGAATTGCCCTTAGGGGAAAGAACGAATAAGAATAAGCATCCTAGGCTTTGAACGGCAGAGGATGCTTATTTTTTCTATGATGTGCAATACAGTTAGCTCAACGGCGCCAATTTGAACCCTGCCTCCGTCGAGCTAGTTCCATTTGAGAGGACATGATAAATCTAATTATGAGATTGTAGCCGGCGGAGTTGCAAATGATAGAGTGTTTGACACAGTAGAATTATATTTTGAAGGAATAATTTCTAAGAGGGATGCTATTGGAAGACTGGCTTTTGAAAAGCCTAATTTTCAAATATGTTTGAGAACGCAAAAAGCAATAGATGAGTATCTTGTATTTGAAAGGAGTTATTCATTATGAAAGCGAATAAGACATTGTTACAGATGAAATATGCGAGAATTATTTCAGAATTTGCGAAAGAAAGCGGTTTGTCTACAAGCGAGGCCATGGATTTCTTTTATCATTCTAAAGAATACGAATTGATTCGGGATGGTGTGTCTGATCTGCATTGTATGAGTGCTGGATACTTGGCGGAAGATTTGATGGAGGAAATGGCATATAAGGCACAATGAAATATCTTCTTTATGCATAGTTGGATTATAAAGAAGAATAACATCACAATTCGGTTTTTTGTTTCAAAAATATGTATTTATAGACACGGTTATAAATAATGCATCTATGAACGTGTATTTTACCTATGAAGGAGCCGATGATATTGATTTGTTATGTGCAAAAACCCTGCACAGAAATTAGGGAATAACGAACTGAACAATTATTTTTTAAAATCATGAATTTTCTTCCACTCGTATGATATTACATAAAATTGTTTCATATGGACATAATGGTACTGACAATAATATGCGCTTTGAAACAGTAAGTGGGTGCGATTGGAGGAAAAAATGAAAGAGAATAGCTCTGCAAAACCCTTTGGTTTTCGCGATAAACTAGGATATATGTTTGGCGATTTCGGTAACGATTTTACATTTATCCTGTCAAGTACATTACTGATGAAATTTTATTCGGATGTGATGGGGGTGTCTGTGGGCCTCGTAGGTATTATGATGATGGTGGCGCGTTTTGTAGACGCCTTCACCGATGTGGCGATGGGGCAGATTGTGGACCGGAGTAAACCGAGGGTCTACGGAAAATTTAAGCCTTGGATTCTGCGGATGTGCGGTCCGGTAGCGGTGTCGTCTTTTCTTATGTATGCTTCCTGGTTTCAGAACATGCCCATGACCTTTAAGGTCTTTTGGATGTTTTTTACGTATCTGCTCTGGGGGAGTGTATTTTATACCAGCATCAACATTCCCTATGGATCCATGGCGTCGGCGGTGTCAGCTGAGCCGAAGGACCGGGCGCAGCTCTCGAACTGGAGAACCATCGGAGCCAGTCTGGCCGGCACGATCATCGGTGTATTGATCCCGGTGCTTGTATATTATGAAGATGCCGCAGGCAATAAGATCCTCTCTGGTCAGAGAGTTATGATCGTTGCCCTGGTATGCTCCATCGGGGCTGTTATATGCTATTTCCTTTGTCACTGGCTGATCACGGAGCGGGTTAAGGTGGAACAGAAGAGCGAAAAATTTAATTTTGGAAAACTGATCTCAGGGCTTGCACACAACAAGGCCTTGATCGGAATTGTAGTTGCCACGGTATTTATGCTTTTGGTGCAGCTGACCTCCCAGACCATGACAACTTATGTATATCCAAATTATTTTAGAAATACGGTAGCACAGTCGGCAGCAGGACTGGTAGGAGTCGTGGTTACGCTGATCTGTGCGGCATTTACTGTAAGGCTTTCAGAGAAATTCGGAAGAAAGGAGCTGGCGATCTTTTCCTCTATTCTGGGGGCAGTCGTATTTTTCTTTGCTTTTTTCATTCAGACTACGAATGCCTGGGTGTTTGTGGGCTTATATGCGTTGTCCTTTATCGGTCTCGCGGTATTCAGCCTGATCTGCTGGGCTATGATCACCGATGTGATCGATGACACTGAAGTACAGAGCGGAGAGCGCTCGGATGGAACAATCTATGCTGTGTATTCCTTTGCCAGAAAACTGGGACAGGCGGCATCCTCTGGCATCTCCGGGCTTCTGCTCACGATGATCGGCTATACTGCACAGACACAGTTTGAACCCTCTGTGACAAAGGGGATCTACAATGTGTCCTGTCTGGTACCAGCTGTGGGGTATATTCTTCTGGCGCTGGTACTGTGGTTTCTGTATCCATTAGGCAGGCGCCGGGTTCAGTCCAATGCAGAGATCCTGGCAGAAAAGAGAGAAAACAATGGATAAGGCATGGGAGCAGTTTCATAGAAAAAAAGAATTTCTGGTTTGTGTGGATTCCGATGGCTGCGCTATGAACTCCATGGATGTAAAGCATATTCAGTGTTTTGGCCCCTGTATGGTGGAAGAATGGGGGCTTGACAGGTGGAGAGAGCCAATTCTGGAACGCTGGAACGAGATTAATCTGTATCGTATGACCAGGGGGATCAACCGGTTTAAAGGTCTGGCAAAGGCACTGAGGGAAATTGATGCTCAGTACAAAAAGATTGAGGGCATCGGGGATCTGGAACAATGGGTGGAACAGACGGAAGAGTTGTCCAACACCGCGTTGGCTGGGGCGATCCAGGAGAAAAACAGCATCTGCTTGAAAAGAGCCCTGTCCTGGTCGGAGAAAGTGAATAAAAGGATCCATGAACTGCCGCCGGAGCTGGGAAGCCCTTTTAAGGGTGTGAAGGAAGCTCTCTGCTGTGCCAGGGATATAGCGGATGTGGCGGTGGTTTCCTCTGCCAACCCCCAGGCGCTGGAAGAAGAATGGAACCGATATGGACTGATGGAATACGTGGATGTGCTTTTGGCGCAGGATATGGGAAGCAAGTCCCATTGTATCAAAGAATTATTAAAAAAGGGATATGAGAGCAGCCATGCGCTGATGATCGGAGATGCCCTGGGAGACTATGAGGCGGCGAAGAAAAACGAGATATTCTTCTATCCGATCCTTGTGAAAAATGAGGAAAATTCCTGGGAAGAATGCCGGAAGACTGCTCTGCCCCAGCTGAAGCAGGGAAGTTATGGCGGAAATTATCAGGTGCTGATGCTGAAGAAATTCAGGGAGAACCTGGAATAGAGAGGAGAGACTAAAATGGTAGATTTGAAAGCAAAGCCCTATCATTTATCAGAGGAGGACTGCCGCTGGGTGGAGGAGACCATCGCCGGCATGAGCGACGAGGAAAAGGTGGGACAGCTGTTTTTTCAACTGACCTCTTCCCATGAGGAGGACTATCTCAGAGAATTGATGGAAAAATACCATCTGGGAGGCTGCCGGTATAACCCGGCGCCGGGTGCTGCCATTCAGGAACAGAACCGGATCCTGCAGAAATATGCGAAGATACCGATTTTTATTGCATGCAATACGGAGCAGGGAGGGGACGGTGCCTGTGCCGATGGAACTTATATCGGATTTGGAGTAAAGATTGGTGCCACCGGGGAAGAACAGTATGCCCATGACCTGGGAAAATTATCCAACGAAGAGGCTTCCGCCATCGGATGCAATATGGCGTTTTCCCCAGTCTGTGATATCGCCTATAACTGGGAGAATACGGAGATCATAAACCGGGCCTTTGGAAACGATCCGGAGCGGGTGGCTAAGATGAGTACTGCCTATCTCAAAGGGGCTCATGAGAATTCTTCCTTTGCCTGTGCGGCAAAGCATTTTCCTGGAAACGGGCTGGATTTCAGGGATGCCCATGTATCCAATAATGTCAATGGGTTGGATCTGGAGGAATGGGAGAAAACCTATGGTATGGTGTACCGTACTTTGATAGAAAATGGACTGGATGCCATCATGGGCGGCCACATTCTTATGCCAAAAGTGGCAAAAGAGCTGAATCCCCATCTTACAGAGGAAGAAATGCTCCCTGCGACTTTGAGCCCGGAGATCATGACAGGACTCCTTCGGGACCGGCTCGGTTTCAATGGTATGGTGGTGACGGATGCATCCCACATGGTCGCTATGACAAACCGGATGAAGCGGACGGAAATGTTGCCAGCTGCTATCAACGCAGGGTGTGACATGTTTCTCTTTTTCAATGATCCGGAAGAAGATTTTGCCACAATGCTGCAGGCATACAGAGAGGGCGCGATCCCAGAAGAGCGGATGCAGGAAGCTTTGACAAGGATTCTTGGATTAAAGGCGCATCTGGGGCTTCACCAAAAAAAGAAGGAAGAGCTAGTGCCCCAGCCCTCTGTGCTGTCAGAGATGCTGGGCAGGGAGCGGACGAAGGAGATTCAGAAGCAGATCAGCCAGAAGGCGATCACCCTCGTAAAATATAAAGACAAGGATGTCCTGCCGATTACAAAGGAACGCTATCCAAGAATTATGATCGTCCATGTAAAGGGCAGCGGTGGTGCCATGGGTGAGCTGATGAAACTGATGGGGATGGGCAGCAAAAAGAATCCGGCTGAGGTGTTACAGCAAAAATTACAGGAAAAAGGATTTGAGGCATTTATTTACGAGAGTCCCCTGGAAGAGATGAGAAAGCAGATCGCCGCGGGTGAAAAACCGGATGTCAATATTTATTTTGCTGGGAAAAATGCCATATCGGATTTTACGAAAGATATGGATCTTGTCATTACCCTGTGCGATGTGTCTAATGGCAGACCAAACTTCGGCATGTCCAAGGGCGGCGGGGAGATTCCCTGGTATGTATTTGAACTTCCAGTGGTGGTAGTTGGCTGCGGCCAGCCAACGATGCTGGCGGATATCCCTCAGGCACGGACGTATATCAATACCTATGACAACAAAGAAAATACGCTGGAGATACTGATCGAAAAACTGATGTCAGGAGAAGAGGCATTCACCGGAAAGGATCCTGTGGACAGTTTTTGCGGGCTGTTTGATGCGAAGATTTAAAGAATTCTGTCAGCAGAGGTAGAGACAGTCAGAGTTATCTCAATGGCGGAAAATAGAAAAATAAAATTTTATAGTTAAAAAGCACCACTTTGTGACGAATTAAGTCGAAGGACATAATCGTCATAAAGGAAGGTGCTTTCTTTTTTTTACCGTACACAGATGAATCAAGTGGAACGAAAATTTCGTTGTTTTTATCTTGACAGGAAATGGTATAAATGATATGGTTTTATTTATCGGACTTTTCTAATATATTATCTCAAGTGCAAAGAAAAATGAAAGGAGTTGACGAAATATGAGGAGAAAAAGTTTACGTAATGTTTTTGCAAAAGCAATGTCAATTGCGCTGAGTGCAATGTTGTTATTGCAGCCAGTTGCATCAGTGCGGGCGGAATCGCAGGAAAACAGCATGATGCAGACAGGAAGTTTGGAAACTTATGATTCGATTGACGGACTTTCTGGCGAAATTTTGTGTGACACAGATGGAAACAGGGTCTATACCTGTGGAGGAGAGGTGCAGCAGGTCGAAGAGAATGGTGAGACAAAATACTACTGGTATGGAGTAGACGACCTGAATGTTGGTCCCGGCTGGCAAAATAATAATCCAGGCATTCATCTGTACAGTTCATCAGATTTGTACAACTGGAAATATGAAGGTGTCATGTATAATGAAGCAGATGAAGTTTATGCACATCCGAAAATGCTATACAATGGAACGGAATATGTGATGTGGGTACCGACGGATAAGAGAGATAATGACGGAATGATAGTGTGCAACACGGTGAAAGTTGTTTCCAGCAAAAGTATCACAGGACCTTTTACTCTCGTAGAAGAAAAACAGATAGATGGATTTGTCAATTTGTACGAAGAGGAGCCAGGTACTGCGTATCTGATCCAGAGCGGTGATACATCTGGTACTACGGGCACTTTCGGGATCTCAAAAGCGAAACTGTCACCGGATTATAAGACGACTGTAAGCGAAACACAGCCATTGAAATTTTCTGGGAATCCGCTCACGAATACCGAAGGAGGTATATTTAAGCAGAACGGTAAATATTATATCGTAAATGCAGGCATGAGGGAATATGCGTCGGCAGATTCGCTGGATGGCATATGGACACGGCATGAACTGAAGATGTGGGATGGATCGGTTAAAAAGGATTTCTCATCCCATAACCAGACGAGTAATGCTTTTCGAATCAGAACAGGAAATTCAGACTTATGGGTCTGTGTGGGCGACAACGTGAACGATCCTGAATTGAATAAAGAGCCCAGATATATCTGGCTTCCGATCAAGTTTTTTGACGACAAGACGATCGCCCTTTGGGAACTGAGCAATTGGAAAATAGAGGACATCGAAGGGGTACAGCCGGAAGGACCAGGTGAACCAGGGAATTATGAAAACATTCCGGGTCTTTCGGGAAGAGTGTTATATGATACGGACGGAAGGAAGATATTTGCCTGTGGAGGCGAGGTTCATGAAATTGTAGAAAATGGACAGAAAAAATGGTACTGGTTCGGTGTGGATGACTTGAACCGAGAAACCATGAATGAACATCCGGGCATTCATCTTTATAGTTCATCAGATTTATATAATTGGAACTACGAAGGAGTTATGCTGAACGAGGATGGGGTTACATACGCACATCCTAAAATTCTTTACAACGGAGAAGAATATGTAATGTGGGTATATTACAATATGTGGTCCGACTCAGTGGGAGGCATGCCGCCTACTATGAGCGGAGGCATAAAAGTTGCTACCAGTAAGAGCATAAAGGGACCATTTACTGTAGTGCCAGATTCCGGTGTTGGGAATGAGAATGGATTTATTAATCTGTATGAGGAGAGCGAAGGGAATGGGTGGCTTATTTATACCGATTACAGTGCTACCAGTGGGAATCGTATGTTTAGGGCAAAATTGACGGAAGACTATACAGGAATTGAGGGAGAACCGCAGCCATTCCAGTTCAGTTCAGGTGAACTTTCCAATGCCGAAGGTGGTATCTTTGAACGTAATGGAAAATATTATATGGTCAATTCGGGTATGAAAGAATATGCAGTGGCGGATTCCTTTGATGGGGTATGGAAAAGGGATACGCTTATGATGTGGGACGGCACAGATTATACGGATATTCTTTTGCCGAATCAGACGAGTCATGTGTTCCATGTGAAAACAGAGGAAGCGGATACCTATGTCTGTATGGGGGACAGTGTTGGTGGAGATTCGGCACCTACGGATCCGGTTTGCTACATCTGGCTGCCAATCGAATTTTTTGATGACGGGACGATCGCATTGAAAAAAGAGAGCAACTGGACGATTGCGGGAATGGAGCACCAGAAGCCAGAGGCGACGCAGAAACCAGAGGCAACAAAAGCTCCAGAAGAAACAATGCCTCCGGAAGAGACAATGGTTCCAGAACAGACGGCGACGCCGGAAGCAACAAAAACCCCAGAGCAGACGGCGGTGCCGGAAGCAACGGAAGCACCGGAGCAGACGGCGAAGCCAGAGGCGACAAAAACTCCAGAACAGACGGCAAAACCGGAGGTAACAGAAGCACCGGAGCAGACGCCGAAACCGGAAGCAACGGAAACACCAGGGCAGACGCCGAAACCGGAAACAACAATTGCTCCAGAGCAGACGGCAGAACCAGAAGCAACAAAGACCCCAGAGCAGACGTGGAAGCCAGAAGTAACGAAAGCTCCAGATGCAACGAATAAGCCGGCAGAAACAAATAAACCAGCCGAGACAGAAAAGCCCGGAGAAACAAAGAAACCAATTGAGGTTAAAAGTGTTCTGGTTGCTGCGAATAAACTGACAATAGGAATGGGTGAGAAGGTTCAGTTAGAGGCAGCTGCTTATCCGAGAAATGCATCTGACAGGAAACTTACCTATAAGGCATCCAATAAAAATGTGACTGTGGGCAAGAATGGAAAGATTACGGGCAAAAAATTAGGAACCTCTAAGATCACGGTCTGTGCTTCTAATGGAAAAAAGGCAGTTGTAAAAGTAACTGTGAAAAAGAAACCGAAGAAGATCACGCTGAATGCCAAGAGTAAGACACTGAAGATTGGAAAGAAATTCAAAATAAAGGCCAGGCTGCCGAAAGGTACAGCGAGCCAGACGCTCACCTATGTATCAAATAAGCGAGCCATAGCTGACGTTACTCCGGAAGGAAAGGTAACAGCGAAAAAGAGTGGATCTGCGGTGATTACAGTAAAGACCTATAACGGCAAAAAGGCATCACTGAAAATCTATGTAAAATAAAAAAAGGTAATGATTACAAGGCGGCAAAGATTTTTTCTCTGCCGCCTATGCTTATTTATGTTCAAATCCCCCAAGTGGAATCAGGTACGATTATTTAAATGGAACATATTGAACAGTTTGGTAAGAAGTCCTGCCTGGTCATTGAGTTGCTCGCTGGTAGCAGCACTCTCCTGTGCAGCAGCAGATGTGGTTTGAACAACTTGGGAAATCTGACTGATCTGCTCCTGAATTTGTGAGACAGATTCTGCCTGTGTATGGGAGGCATTTGCGATCCAATTGATATTCCCTGCAATAGCCTCTTAGCCTGAATGGTATGCATGGGATTTCAGGAAGAAAAATAGCTTGTCATAAAACCTTCCTTTTCTGCATATACTTACCATAGTATGTATGAAATGGAGGGTTTTTTATGTCTGAAAATAAGAGAAGTAAAAAGACAATGGATGGAAATATGGCAGCTGCCCATGTTTCCTATGCCTTTACTGAGGCGGCTGCGATCTATCCGATTACGCCATCTTCGCCCATGGCAGATTATGTGGACCTGTGGGCAAATGAAGGGTTGAAAAATATATTTGGACAACCTGTGATGATGAGCGAGATGCAGTCGGAGGCGGGGGCAGCAGGAGCGCTTCACGGGTCTTTGCAGGCGGGAGCGTTATCTACAACGTATACCGCCTCCCAGGGGCTTTTGTTGATGGTACCCAACATGTATAAGATGGCAGGAGAACTTTTGCCGGCGGTGATCCATGTATCCGCCAGGGCGCTGGCGAGCCATGCCCTTTCTATCTTTGGCGATCACTCGGATGTATATGCCTGCCGCCAGACCGGATTTGCCATGCTGTGTGCCGGCAATGTGCAGGAGGTAATGGATCTGGGAGCCGTGGCACACCTGGCTGCCATCGAGGGACGGGTTCCTTTTCTTCACTTCTTTGATGGGTTCCGTACCTCTCATGAGATCCAGAAGATCGAGGTGTGGGATTATAAGGACCTAAAGGAAATGTGTCCGATGGATGCGGTGCGGGAATACCGGAAAAGGGCGCTGAACCCGAACCATCCGGTACAGCGTGGAACCGCACAGAACCCGGATATCTTTTTCCAGGTACGGGAAGCATGCAATCCCTATTATGACAGACTGCCTCAGATCGTGGAGAAGTATATGCAGAAGGTCAATGAAAAGGCAGGGACGGATTATAAACTTTTCAATTACTATGGCGATCTCGATGCGAAGAAAGTCATTATTGCCATGGGTTCGGTCTGTGATGCCACAGAGGAAACCATTGACTACCTGAGAGGGAAGGGAGAAAAGGTGGGACTGGTCAAGGTACGCCTGTTCCGTCCTTTCAGTGCCGAGCATTTGATCCAGGCGCTGCCGGCAACGGTGGAACAGATCACGGTATTAGACCGCAGCAAAGAACCAGGCGCCCAGGGAGAGGCGCTGTATCTGGATGTGGTAGCGGCGCTGAAAGACAGCCGGTTCCAGAATGTACCAGTCTATGGCGGACGATATGGACTTGGTTCCAAAGACACCTATCCCTCCGATCTGCTGGCGGTATATCACAATGAGGCGAAGAAAAAATTTACCATCGGCATCGTGGATGATGTGACAAATCTTTCCCTGGAGCGCACCGAAAGCCCCCATACGGCGCCGGAAGGGACAACCAGCTGTAAGTTCTGGGGCATGGGTGCCGACGGAACGGTGGGAGCCAATAAAAACTCCATCAAGATCATCGGAGACAACACCGATAAATATGTACAGGCTTATTTTGATTACGACTCAAAGAAATCCGGCGGCGTGACCATTTCCCACCTGCGTTTTGGAGACCAGCCCATCAAGTCTTCGTATCTGATCGAGAAGGCAGATTTCGTGGCATGCCACATGCCAGCATATATCCGTAAATATCATATGGTCCAGGATCTCAAACCGAAGGGATCTTTCCTGCTGAACTGTGCCTGGAGTGCAGAAGAGTTAGAAGAGGCCCTTCCGGGACAGGTAAAACGCTATATTGCGGAAAATGACATTCATCTGTACACCATCGATGGATTTAAACTGGGCAAGGAAATCGGTCTTGGCGGGCGCATCAATACGATCCTGCAGGCGGCATTTTTCGTTATCTCTGGTATCATTCCAAAGGATGAGGCCATAGAACACATGAAGACGGCTGCCAAGAAAACCTATTCCAAAAAGGGCGACGACATCGTGGAAATGAACTACCGTGCCATAGAGGCAGGAGCAGAAAAGTTTGTGGAGATACCCGTGCCGGAGAGCTGGAAACAGGCGGAAGAAGAGGATATAACGGACAAGATGAGCGGCGTTGATGACGACTTGATGGAATATGTCAACGATATCCAGAGCAAGATCAATTCCCAGCAGGGCAATGACCTGCCGGTGTCGGCATTTAAAAAATATGTGGACGGAACAGTGCCTCTCGGATCGGCGGCCTATGAAAAACGTGGTGTGGGAATCGATGTACCCCGGTGGAATCCAGATGGATGTATCCAGTGTAACTTCTGTTCCTATGTCTGTCCCCATGCCTGCATCCGTCCTCTGGCTCTGGACGAAGAGACGGAAAAGGAAGCACCAGAGGGAACCATCACGGATATGACCGGCATCGAAGGCATGAAATTTGCCGTGACTATTTCCCCGCTGGATTGTACCGGCTGCGGCAACTGTGCCAATGTTTGTCCGGGTAATAAACGCAATGACGTATTAAAAATGATCTCTGTGGATGAGGGGATGTATCAGCAGAAACTCTTTGACTATGGTGTCAATATTAAGACGCCGGAGAAAGTGTTAGAAAAATTCAAAGTGGATACGGTGAAGGGAAGCCAGTTCAAGAAACCGCTTCTGGAGTTTTCCGGCGCCTGTGCCGGCTGCGGGGAGACCCAGTATGCCAAACTGGCGACCCAGATGTTTGGAGACCGCATGTATATCGCCAATGCCACCGGCTGTTCCTCTATCTGGGGAGGATCTTCTCCGGCATCCGCCTATACGGTGAACCACGATGGCGAAGGACCAGCATGGGCAAATTCTCTCTTTGAAGACAATGCAGAGTTTGGCTTTGGTATGGAGCTGGCACAGAGAACCCTGCGGAATAAAGTGATCTCTGCTGTCAAAGAGCTGAGTGGCCAGTCGGTTTCCCTCAGTGATAAGGCAAAGGAAAAAATGAGCGCATATCTGGAGACACTGGGGGACGGTTCAGCAAACAAAACTGCTACCAGAGAAATGCTGGAAGTGCTGGAGCAGGAGAATATATCCGGCGAGGCGGCGGAGACGATCTTAGAGTACCGGGATTTTGCGTCAAAGAAGTCCCAGTGGATCTTCGGCGGTGACGGATGGGCATATGATATCGGTTACGGCGGTCTGGACCATGTGATCGCCAGCGGACAGGACGTCAACATTCTCGTATTTGATACAGAGGTTTATTCCAACACCGGAGGGCAGGCATCCAAATCCACGCCGATGGGAGCCATCGCCCAGTTCGCGGCGGGCGGTAAGGAGATCAAGAAGAAAGACCTGGCAGCAGTGGCGATGAGCTATGGCTATGTATATGTGGCACAGGTGGCGATGGGCGCGGATATGGCGCAGACGGTCAAGGCATTCGAGGAAGCTGAAAGTTATCCGGGACCATCTCTGATCATTGCCTATGCCCCATGTATCAATCATGGAATCCGGATCGGCATGGGAAATTCCATGGATGAGGAGAAAAAGGCGGTAGAGACGGGCTACTGGAATCTGTTCCGCTACAATCCTGGACTGGCAGAGCAGGGCAAGAATCCATTTATCCTGGATTCCAAAGAGCCAAAGGGAGGATTCCAGGAGTTCCTGATGGGTGAAGTGCGCTACAACCGTCTGATGAGGTCGAACCCAGAGCGGGCGAAGAGACTTTTTGAAAAAGCAGAAAAGGAAGCAGCAGAGAAATACAAGAGACTTGCACAAATGTCATAAATCGTGTAAACTATGCATAAGAGAAATTTAGACAGCTGTCCCTGGCAAAAGCCAGGAACGGCTGCGTACATATTATATGGAGGAATTTGAAATGGAACTTACAAGTATACGGAGCCTGTTCCGTGACAAAGATGAATACACTGGCAAGGAGGTTACGGTTGGCGGCTGGATACGGAGTATCCGGGATTCCAAGACCTTTGGGTTTATTGTGATCAACGACGGTACTTTTTTTGAACCACTGCAGGTCGTCTATAGTGACAAACTGGACAATTTTGATGTGATATCCAAACTGAATGTGGGAGCTGCCATTATCGTGAGAGGAACACTGGTGGAGACGCCCAATGCCAAACAGCCTTTTGAGATACAGGCGGAGTGTGTGGAAGTAGAGGGACCGTCTACTGGGGAATATCCACTGCAGAAAAAACGTCACAGCTTTGAATATCTGCGGACGATCTCCCACCTGAGACCGAGGACCAATACTTTTCAGGCGGTATTTCGCGTGCGCTCCCTGATCGCCTATGCGATTCATAAATTTTTCCAGGAACGGGAATTTGTTTACGTGCATACGCCGCTGATCACAGGCAGCGACTGTGAGGGCGCCGGGGAGATGTTCCGGGTGACGACACTGGATATGGAGAACCTGCCGAAGACGCCGGAAGGGGGCATCGACTATGCCCAGGATTTCTTTGGTAAAGAGACCAACCTGACCGTAAGCGGCCAGCTCAACGGCGAGACCTTCGCCCAGGCATTTAAAAATATTTATACCTTTGGACCGACATTCCGGGCGGAGAACTCCAACACCACCCGCCATGCTGCTGAGTTCTGGATGATTGAGCCGGAGATCGCCTTTGCCGATCTGAAGGATGACATGATGCTGGCGGAGAGCATGTTAAAATATGTGATCCGTTATGTTCTGGATCATGCACCAGAGGAGATGAATTTCTTTAACAGTTTTGTGGACAAGGGACTTATTGACCGCCTTAAGCATGTAGAAGAGTCTGAATTTGCCCATGTAACTTATACAGAAGCCATTGAGATCCTGGAAAAGAATAACGATCATTTCGAGTATAAGGTATCCTGGGGAGCAGATCTCCAGACAGAGCATGAGAGATACCTCACCGAAGAGGTATACAAGCGGCCGGTATTTGTCACAGATTATCCGAAGGAGATCAAGGCATTTTATATGAAACTCAATGAAGATGGAAAAACTGTGGCAGCCATGGACTGCCTCGTTCCGGGCATCGGTGAAATCATTGGCGGCAGCCAGAGGGAAGACGACTATGATAAACTGGTGAAGCGCATGGAGGAGTGTGGTCTGAATCAGGAAGATTATGAGTTTTATCTGGATCTGAGAAAATACGGTTCCACAAGGCATGCCGGATTTGGTCTTGGGTTTGAGCGCTGTGTGATGTACCTGACAGGAATGCAGAATATCCGCGACGTGGTTCCGTTCCCAAGAACAGTTAAAAACTGTGAACTTTAAGAGGAGGAAGAGCGAAAAATATGAATTTACAAATACCAGAGAATTACCAGTCTCCGCTGTCGATCCGAGAGACCGAGGAGGCAATCAAGAAAGTAAAAGATTTTTTTGAGAAAGCATTATCGGTGAACCTGAACCTCACCAGGGTGTCAGCGCCGCTTTTTGTTCCGCCGGAGACAGGATTGAACGATGACTTGAACGGAGTGGAGCGGCCGGTGGCATTTGGTATCCGGGAGCAGGAGGAGAGGAAGGTGGAGATCGTCCATTCTCTTGCCAAATGGAAACGTCATGCTTTAAAGCGTTATGGATTTGAAAAAGGGGAAGGGCTGTATACGGATATGAATGCCATCCGCCGGGATGAGGATACAGACAATGTTCATTCTATTTTTGTAGACCAGTGGGACTGGGAGCGGATCATTGATTCCTCAGAGCGCAATATAGATACATTAAAAAACATTGTAAAGAAGGTATATCAGTCTCTGGAAGAGACCGAGGACTTTATGTCCATCAAATATCCTTACATAAAGAAGTCGCTGCCCCAGAATATTACATTTGTCTCCACCCAGGAGCTGGAGGACCAGTATCCGGATAAGTCACCCAGGGAGAGGGAATATCTTGCGGCAAAAGAACACGGAGCTATTTTCCTGATGCAGATCGGAGATAAGCTGGCTTCTGGAGAGCCCCATGACGGCAGGGCGCCGGATTATGACGACTGGTCGCTGAACGGGGATATTATAGTGTATTACCCGGTGCTGGATATTGCTCTGGAGCTTTCTTCCATGGGGATTCGCGTGGATGAGAAAGCACTGAAGGATCAGCTTGCAAAAGCAGGCTGTGAGGAACGTGGCAAACTACCTTTCCAGAAGGAGATCATGGAGGGAAAACTTCCCTATACGATTGGGGGGGGGATCGGGCAGTCCAGGATCTGTATGTTTTTCCTGAAAAAGGCCCATATTGGTGAGGTTCAGTCCTCTATATGGCCGGAAGAAGTGATGAAAGCGGCAGAGGAAAAAGGAATTCAGATCCTATAATACACAAAGCAGGAGGATGATTATGGAAAACTTTACGTTTTATGCACCTACTTATTTTGATTTTGGAAAAGGAGCAGAACAGCATGTAGGAGAGCTGGTCCGCAGGTTTGGCGGAAAAAAGGTACTCTTTCATTATGGGGGCGGTTCCATTGTAAAGTCTGGTCTCTACGATACCGTAAAGAAATGTCTGGAAGCAGAAGGCATTGCTTATGTAGAGCTTGGGGGTGTGAAACCAAATCCCCGCAGCGGTTTGGTGTATGAAGGGATCGAACTATGCCGGCGAGAAGGTGTGGACTTTATACTGGCTGTAGGCGGGGGAAGTGTGATTGATTCTTCCAAGGCGATTGCCGCCGGGTGCTGCTATGATGGAGATTTTTGGGACTTTTATTCTGGAAAGGCAAAGATCCAGCAGGCAGTTCCCGTAGGGACGATCCTTACCATTGCGGCAGCCGGTTCCGAGGGTTCTACCAACTCTGTTATCACAAATGAGGAGACAGGGTATAAAAAGGGAGCTGGTTCCGATGTGCTGCGCCCGAAGTTTTCCATATTGAATCCGGAATTTACCTGTTCCCTTCCGCCCTATCAGACAGCGGCGGGAGCTACCGATATCATGATTCATATCTGCGAGCGGTATTTTTCCAATACCGAAGAAGTGGAGATCACAGACAGGCTTTGTGAGGCAGTTTTAAAAACCATGATCCATGAGACCCCGCGGGTGATCGAAGATCCACAGAACTACGATGCCAGGGCCAATATCATGTGGGCGGGAATGCTTGCCCACAATAATGTATGTGGAGTGGGCAGGGTTCAGGACTGGGCGAGTCATCATATTGAGCACGAACTTTCTGCACTCTATGATGTGACCCACGGTGCGGGACTGGCCGTGATCGCACCTGCCTGGATGCGGTATGTATTGAAGATTAACCCACATAAGCTGGTTCAGTTTGCCCTGCGGGTGTGGGATATCGAGCCCCGGGAGAATGAAGAGAAAACCGCTTTGAAGGGGATAGAGGCCTTTGAGCGCTTCCTGAAAGACATTGGCATGCCGTTGACTTTCGCAGAGATCGGCGCCGATGAAAAGGATGCGGAGCTTATGACCAGCAAGCTTCTGAATACAAAGGATACTGAGGGAAATTATGTACAGCTTCGGGCGGAGGATGTCATGAAGATTTATCATTATGCGGCGACAGGAGAGATGTAGATGCGTGACCAGAATGAATTTATGAGACAAATGCTTGAGCTGGTGGACCTGGCAAAAGCGCAGGAGAGCCGGATCACCAAAGACCAGGTAAAAGATTTCTGCAGTGATCTGAATCTGACGGCGCCGCAGCTGAAGCTGGTATATGATTTTCTGGACGAGCATAATATCGAGGTGGCAGGACATTCTTCAAAAAAACATACCGGAAAAGCTGCTTCCCAGAGTGCAGGGTTTGAAACTGGGGATGGGGAGCTCCAGGAATCGGAGCTGAATACGGAAGATTCCAAATATCTTCGCATCTACCGGCGGGAACTGCGTGAGCTCCCGGAGCTGTCTGCGGAGGAGAAAGAGGATCTCTATGAGAGGCTTTTATCCGGAGATGCCAGTGTACAGCATAAGGTGATCGAGTCCTTTCTAAAGCGTGTTGTCACCCTGGCGGGGAAATATAAAAACCGCGGGGTGCCATTGGAGGATCTGATCCAGGAGGGAAACCTTACATTGATTACGACAGTGGACATGCTCTGTGGCAGTTCTGACATCTCGGATGTAAAAAAAGAGCTGGAACGCAGCGTAAGGGGGCGCATGATCGAGCTGGCAGACAGCCAGTTGGAAAGCCGGGGGCAGGAAAATACCATTTTGGCGAAAACAAACCTGATCCACGAGGCGACAAAAGTGCTTGCCGAGGAGTGGGGAAGGCTTGCTACGGTAACAGAGCTGGCAGAGTACACCAGGATGACGGAAGATGAAATCCGCATGTATGTCGAGCTTTCTATGGATGAGATCAAAGTGGGAAAGGGCTGACCTCTTCAAAATCCAATTACGATGAATCAGTGTGTAAAAACGACCGTTGCCACGGTCGTTTTTTTGTGCTAAGCAGCTTCCCGACAAAGTTGAAGAGTGCAGAAGAGATATACGATAATCTCGAAAAACCAATACTTTGATGATTCTTCCAAGATAGCCTATTGGCGCCATTGTACTAGTCTGACCACATGATATAGTATTTCTATTGATTATATCAAGAAAAAATTACAAGATATAGTGGACATCCCATCCCATAAGTGATATAATCACTAATGTTCGGTATTGAGATCGAACGGAGTAGTTTTTGAAAGGCAGGGGATATTAAGGTGAAGGTTATCAAGAGAGACGGCCGTGTTGTGGACTATGACCGCAATAAAATCCTGGTGGCAGTCAGGAAGGCGAATGCAGAAGTAGAGCCATATGAAAAAGTATCTGAGGATGATATGGATGGTATCATCGCCAGTATAGAGAATGCAGGACGGGAGACTATGCAGGTTGAAGATATCCAGGATATGATCGAGCAGAAACTGATGGCGGCTGGAAAATTTGTGCTTGCTAAGACCTACATAATATATCGTTATACGAGAGAACTGGTGAGGAAGGCAAATACGACGGATGACTCCATCATGAGCCTGATCCAGAACAGCAATAAAGATGTTATGGAAGAGAATTCCAATAAAAATGCCTATATCGCATCGACTCAGAGGGATCTGATCGCAGGAGAAGTATCAAAGGATTTGACTAAACGGGTTCTGCTTCCAGATAAGATTGTAAAGGCACATGAAGAAGGAGTGCTTCATTTTCATGATATGGATTATTTTGTTCAGCCTATCTTTAACTGCTGTCTGATCAATATTAGAGACATGCTGGAGAATGGAACTGTCATGAATGGAAAGCTTATTGAAAGCCCAAAGAGCTTCCAGGTGGCGTGTACTGTGGTGACCCAGGTGATCGCTGCGGTGGCAAGCAGCCAGTATGGAGGCCAGTCTGTTGATATACGCCATCTGGGTAAATATCTGCGTAAGAGTACAGATAAATACCGCCAGCGGTATAGAGAGAAATTTGGGGATACGTTAGATGACACAACGATTGAAACCATGGTGGAAGAGCGTGTGAAGGATGAGCTTTGTTCCGGTGTACAGACGATTCAGTATCAGATTAACACGCTGATGACTACCAACGGGCAGTCGCCTTTTGTAACCCTTTTCCTTAATCTGGATAAGGATGATGAGTATATAGAAGAAAATGCAAAGATTGTTGAGGAAGTTCTCCGTCAGAGACTGGAGGGGATCAAAAATGAAAAGGGTGTATATGTCACGCCGGCATTTCCTAAGCTAATCTATGTTCTGGATGAACATAACTGTCTCAAAGGTGGAAAATACGACCATATAACGAGACTGGCGGTAAAATGTTCTGCCAAACGTCTCTATCCCGACTATATTTCAGCAAAAAAAATGAGGGAGAATTACGAGGGAAATGTATTTAGCTGTATGGGCTGCCGCAGTTTTCTCTCCGCTTGGCAGGATGACCAGGGAAATTATAAATGGGAGGGGCGTTTTAATCAGGGAGTAGTCAGTCTGAACCTGCCCCAGATCGGAATTATGGCAAAGGAAAATGAAGAATATTTCTGGCAGCTGCTGGAGGAGAGACTCTCACTTTGCTTTGAGGCGCTGATGTGTCGGCATTCTGCTCTGGAGGGAGTGACCTCTGATGTCAGTCCGATCCACTGGCAGTACGGAGCGATCGCAAGGCTGGAAAAGGGAGAAAAGATTGACAAGCTTTTACATGATGGATACTCTACCATATCACTTGGATATATCGGTCTCTATGAGGTGACAAAACTGATGACCGGGGAGAGCCATACCACGGAAAGGGGAAGTAAATTTGCCCTTAAGGTTATGAACCGTCTGCGCCGTGCTGCTGATACCTGGAAAGAAGAAACCGGTCTCGGATTTGGACTCTACGGTACGCCGGCAGAATCTTTGTGTTACCGTTTTGCAGAGATTGATAAGAAACGTTTTGGTGTGATCAAAGATATTACGGACAAGGGGTATTATACCAATTCCTATCATGTGGATGTCCGTGAGAAGATTGACGCATTCAGTAAATTTACTTTTGAGAGCCAGTTTCAGACGATTTCTTCTGGAGGCGCCATCTCTTATGTTGAGATCCCGAACATGCAGCACAATCTGCCGGCTCTTGAAGAAATAGTAAAGTTTATATATGATAACATACAGTATGCAGAGTTTAATACGAAGTCAGATTATTGTCATGTATGTGGTTTTGACGGGGAGATCGTGATCAATGAAGATTTTGTGTGGGAATGCCCGAACTGTGGCAACAGAGACCACAATAAAATGAATGTGACCAGAAGAACATGTGGTTATCTGGGGGAGAATTTCTGGAATGTGGGCAAGACCAAAGAGATCAATTCCAGAGTCCTGCACATATAGCCCAAGATTCTGCCAGGCTAAGAAAGGGAAAATAAAATGAATTATGCAGATATAAAGCAGTATGATGTGGCAAATGGCCTGGGAGTCCGGGTATCGCTCTTTGTCAGTGGCTGTACCCATCACTGTAAAAACTGTTTTAATCCGGAGACCTGGGATTTTGCTTATGGCAAGCCCTTTACCCAGGCGGAGATCCAGCAGATCCTGGATTATCTAAAGCCTTCTTATGTGGCTGGATTATCTGTTCTGGGCGGTGAGCCCTTTGAAAAAATAAATCAGGAGGGACTTCTCCCTCTGTTGAAGCAGGTAAAAGACAGATATCCGGAGAAGGATATCTGGTGCTATTCCGGGTATTTATTTGACAGCCAGATTCTGGAGCAGATGTGTCAGGAGTCCGAGACCACCAAAGAGATGCTTTCTTATATTGATATATTGGTGGACGGACGTTTTGTGGAAGAGAAAAAGAATCTGAAGCTGCGGTTCCGGGGTTCAGAAAACCAGAGGATCATTGATGTAAAAGGATCGCTGGAGACTGGCAGGGTGGTACTCTGGCAGGAAAAAGAGAAGTTGTAATGATATTGGATGGAGGACAAGATGGAGCAGGTAAAAGTAACCTTTATGAAAATGGATCCCAAAGCACAGGTGCCCGCGTATGGCACGGAGTTTTCGGCAGGAGCAGATTTGTCTGCCTGTATGGAGCAGCCGGTTATGATCCCTCCGGGGACGACGGAATTTATCCATACAGGAATCGCTGTGGCGATTCCCAGGGGATTGGTGGGGCTGATCTATGCCAGAAGCGGGCTTGCCTGTAAACAGGGGCTGGCTCCAGCGAATAAAGTCGGCGTTATTGATTCGGATTACCGGGGAGAGATCATTGTGGCGCTGCACAATCATTCTGCGGTGCCTTTGGTAGTAGAGCCTGGGCAGAGAGTGGCTCAGATGGTCATCGCTCCTTATATTTATGCTGAGTATGAGGAGAGAGACAGCCTGGATGAAACGGACCGGGGAAGTGGGGGATTTGGTTCTACAGGAAACAGATAGCAATTCAATGTAAAAACTTTACAGAAGTACCGTTTCATGGTATAATACATGCTAGAGAAAACAGCAGAAAAGGTAGAGGTGAAACATTGAAAAAAGCTAGAAATAAGATTTTTCTGACGCTGGATGAGACAACAATGCCCGTAATCGAACAGCTGACCGATGGAATGCCAGGCGGTTTCTTTATATATCGCGCCGAAGGAGAGGAAGAACTCCTTTATTTTAATAAGGCAATGCTGCGTATTTTTGGCTGTGAGACCAGGGAAGAGTTTATAGAACTGACAGATAATACCTTCAGAGGAATGGTACATCCAGAAGATATAGAAGAAGTTGAGAAAAGTATAAGAGACCAGGTTGAGAAGAGTAAATATGATCTGGATTATGTGGAATACCGTATTATCCGCAGGGATGGATCCATTCGATGGGTAGAGGACTACGGTCATTTTTTGTATACCGAAAAATACGGTAATATATTTTACGTTTTTATTGAGGATGCGACAGAACGGCTGAGAGACCGCATCCAGGAATTAGAATGTATCAATACGGAACTAAAGCGCCTGCATGCCAGGGAAGTCCAGTATAAAAAGGCATTGTTAAAGGATGCCGTTTCTTTTTGTGAGATCAATCTGACAAGGGATGAGTTTTTGACAGTATCCAGCCAGATCCGGGATGTGGAAAGGTACGATCTGACGAAGAAGAAAGAAGATCATCCCATCAAAAAGTACTCTGAATATGTAAAACAATGGGAAGAAAATATAAGTGAAGACCGGTTGGAAACCTATCGTATATTTTTTCAGGCAGAACGATTAAAACGATGCTATGAAGAGGGAAAACTGGAACAGTCCTATGAGTGCCAGATCACAGATGCCAAAGGAAGGGCACGGCTGTGGCAGTTTGTGCTGCTGCTGGGTAAGAATGAAAATTCTGATGATATCATTGCTCTGGTCATCATTAAAGACATCACGGAACAGCTGGCCAAACAAAACCTTCTGCTGGCAGCGCTTCAGCAGGCTCAGGTGGCAAAGATCGCAAGAAATACATTTTTGTCTAATATGTCCCATGATATCCGCACTCCGCTGAATGCCATCATAGGATATACCGATCTGGCAAGAGACCACAAAGAAGACTTGGGCAGAGTGGAAAACTATATGGAGAAAATACAAGTGTCCAGTGAACAGCTGCTTGCCATCCTCAATGAATCGCTGGAGGTTACGCGGATCGAGTCAGGAAAGGTGAGCCTGATTGAACGGAAATGTTATCTGGCGGATCTTCTGACGGATATAGAGAATACTTTTCATTTTGGGATTCAGGAAAAGGGAATAAAATTTCACGTGGTAAAGGATGATGTCAGGCATTTTTCGGTTGTGGTAGATTACATAAGGCTAAAAGAGATATTGTGCCAGCTGGTGGATAATGCCATGAAATATACAGAGCCGGGAGGCATGATAAGCCTGACTCTGAAGGAGTCTGAAATTGCTGTGAACGGGTATGCCAAGTTTCAGTTTATGGTTAAAGATGATGGCATCGGTATTTCGGAGGAATTCCAGACAAGCCTGTTTGAGCCCTTTAAGAGAGCGAATAACACGACAGCAAGCGGAATTCCAGGCACTGGGCTTGGTCTTACTGTGGTAAAAGGTCTTGTCGATATTATGGGAGGAGAGATATCTGTCGAAAGTAAACCAGGAGAGGGATGCTGTTTCACTGTAAGCCTGCTGATGAAATTACAGAAAAAACAGCAGGAAGATCATCCGGGGGATGGCGAAAATAACAGCACTGATCCGGTGTCCCTGGAGGGAAAACGGATCCTGGTAGTGGAGGATAATGAGATCAATCGGGAAATCGTGGAGGAAGTCCTGAAAAGCGAGGGATTACTGGTGGAGACCGCAGAGAACGGAGAAGAGGCGCTGAGACGGATACAAGAATCCACGGCTGGATATTATGCGCTGGTTTTGATGGATATTCAGATGCCGGTGATGGATGGCTACGAGGCAACTAGGGCGATCAGAAATCTGGATGACAAAAAACTGGCGGATGTTCCCATCGTCGCGCTGTCTGCAAACGCCTTTGCAGAGGATTATCAGCACTCTCTCGATGTGGGTATGGATGCCCACGTTCCAAAACCGATTGACCGGACAAAGCTGAGGGAGCTTTTGCAGCAGCTGATAGGAAAGGGTTCCAATGAATTATAATGACAGTGTCCGCAGGATCAAGGGAGTGGGGGAAAAGGCGGAAAATTATCTGCATAAACTGGATATCTTTCAGGTGGGGGATCTGTTGGAGCATTACCCCAGAGATTATGATGAGTTTAAAGAACTGGTACCTGTGGCTGAACTGCAGGAGGGAAAGGTTATGGCGGTAGAGGGAGTGCTGCGCAGAAAACCTTCGGTGAAAAATACATCAAATCTGAAGATCATTACTGCCTTTCTGGAGGATGAGACAGGAGTCCTGCAGATTACCTGGTTTAATATGCCCTTTCTGGTCAATCAGCTCAGACTTGGGACGAGATATATCATGAGGGGGAAGATAGGCCGCCGCAATGGAAAAATAGTTTTGGAACAGCCTAAACTGTATAATAAAAATGAATTTTATAAAAAGGTAGGGAAGATGCTTCCCATCTATCCCCTCACGGCAGGGCTGACAAATCATCAGATGACAAAAGCAGTGCAGACTGCCCTGTCGGAGTGTGAGGGAATTTTGGAATTTCTGCCTCAGGAGATCCGTAAGCGTAATGGTCTTGTGGGATACAAAAAGGCGGTGCAGGATATTCATTTTCCTAAAAACCGGGTGGATTTTATAAAGGCGAGAAAACGTCTTGTATTTGATGAATTATTTTTATATCAGGCGGCTCTTCGGGCAATTCGTTTTCAGAACGATCAGAAGAGCTGCCATGTTATGATACAGAAAAAAGAAGTGGAAGAATTTATGGAGAGTCTCCCCTTTACCCTCACAGGTGCGCAGAAAAAGGTTTATGATGAGATACTGGAGGATCTTTGCGGCGGGCGTGTTATGAACCGGCTGGTACAGGGGGACGTGGGATCCGGCAAGACAGTGGTAGCGGTGCTTGCCCTCTATCTGACCGTCTGCAATGGCAGCCAGGGAGCGTTTATGGTTCCCACAGAGGTTCTTGCCAGACAGCATTATTTATCCCTTCAGAATATGCTCGGGGTGTTTGGCGTCAGAGTCGGGCTGCTCACTGGTTCCCTGACGGCAAAACAGAAGCGGGAAGGGAAAGAAAAGCTGGCAGCGGGAGAATGGGACATCGTGGTGGGAACCCATGCGATGCTGCAGGATAATGTGGAGTTTCGGGATCTGGCCCTTGTTATCACCGACGAACAACACCGTTTTGGTGTGAGACAGCGGGAAGTGCTCTCAGAGAAGGGGGAAACTCCCCATATACTTGCCATGAGCGCGACGCCAATCCCCAGGACCCTTGCGCTGGTGCTGTATGGGGACATGGATCTTTCGGTGATGGATGAGCTGCCAGCAAACCGTCTTCCGATCAAAAACTGTGTGGTGGGGACAGACTACCGCCCCAATGCTTACCGGTTTATGAAAGAACAGATCGGTATGGGGCATCAGGTCTATATCATCTGTCCGATGGTGGAAGAAAATGAAGATGTGGAGCTGGAGAGCGTGGCGCTCTATACCGAACAGCTGCGTGAGATTTTTAGTGGTACGGCTGTGGTGGACAGTCTGCATGGAAAAATGAAACCAGCTCAGAAAAATGAGGTAATGGAGCGTTTTGGGGCTGGGGAAACAGATATCCTGGTGTCAACTACTGTGATCGAGGTGGGGATTGATGTGCCCAACGCCACAGTGATGATGATCGAGAATGCGGAGCGGTTTGGTCTTGCCGGCCTCCATCAGCTGAGGGGACGGGTGGGCAGAGGGGAGGATCAATCCTATTGTATCCTCATGTATGGAAATGATACGAAAGAGGGAAAGGAAAGGCTTTCCATCCTTGCTTCCTCCAATGATGGATTTCACATCGCCAGGGAGGATCTGAGGCTTCGTGGTCAGGGAGACTTTTTTGGAGTGCTGCAGAGCGGGGACAAGCTGTTTAAGCTGGCAGATATCTATGAGGATGCAACGTTGCTCCAGACTGCCAGTGAAGAGGCGAAAAGGTATGATTTTCATGAGATCAGCCGCTTTTATGCCAAGAACCGCCGGCTCTCGGAAAAATTGGAACATTATATGGGAAAGGTGCCGCTTTAGCTGGCGGGAGTCATTGTGTGTTTATGGGACAGAAAATAGTTGAAAAAAAACAGGATTTATTATACAATAGCAGAAAAAGCGGATGACCACGGAAATGAGGGAAGATATGCGCGTTATTGCGGGAAAAGCAAGAAGGCTGCCACTGACAGCCCCGGAGGGAAAGGACACGAGACCTACTACAGACCGGATCAAAGAGACATTATTCAATATCATACAGGATGAAGTTCCCGGCAGTGTATTTCTGGATCTTTTCAGTGGCAGCGGGGGAATTGCCATCGAGGCGCTGAGCAGAGGGGCGGAGAAGGCGGTCCTTGTAGAGTTTGGAAAGGAACCTTTGCGGTGCATTCAGACCAATCTGGCAAAGACCAGGCTGGCTGACCAGGCAGTGGTGCTGCCGGTGGAGGTTACTTATGGAATATCCAAATTAGAGAAAATGGGACAGACATTTGATATAATTTATGCGGATCCGCCTTATCGAAAGGGATTTGAAGCAAAGCTGGCAGACCTGCTGGCACACTCAGGGATTGTGAAGGAAGATACGCTGGTGATCCTGGAAACCGCCCTGGATACACCGATAGACTATGTAGATGAAAATTTATACGATATGGTAAGGGTAAAGGAATATAAGACGAACAAGCACGTTTTTTTAAGAGTAAGGCAGAGAAAGGAACAGGTAATTGTATGAACCCATCAAGAATTGAGAAGGCGATAGACGAGATATATGAGTATGTGGAGAATTGCAAACCCTCTAAATTATATCCCAATAAAGTAACAGTTTCCAAAGATGAATTGTATGATCTTCTGGATGCCCTCCGTATGTGCGCGCCGGATGAGATCAAGAGGTATCAGAAGGTGATCAATAACCGCAATGAGATCCTTCAGGAAGCTCAGACCCAGGCAGAGCAGATCATGAATAAGGCAGAGGCCCAGACCCAGCAGCTGCTGGATCAGAATGAATTGGTGCAGACGGCTTATGCACAGGCAGAACAGATCATAGCCCAGGCTCAGGCCCAGGCGGAGCAGATACTCAGACAGGCAGTGGGGGAGAGCGATCAGGTCAGGACTTCTGCGTTGTATTATACCAGTGATCTTCTGGGGGAGGCGGGAAGAAATATTGAGACGTCCCTGAAGGAACTGGAGAGCAAGTCTACGATGCTCATCAGTGCGCTGAAGAAAGATATTGAGATCATAAAAAATAACCGCACGGAGCTAAAAGACCAGATCGAAGGCAAACTTCCGGAAGAGGAAGACCAGGGGGAGGAAAGTATGCCTTCTGGTGCCGTGGAATAGCTTTTACGGTATCTTTTCTGGTTACCAGAGTAAAAAGCCGAAAAGCAGGGCAAAGAGACTGCTGAGGAGCTTTATAAACACATAGGGAATGATGGATAATCCTGTATTTCGGAGAACACTGTTTGTCTGGGCAGCGGCAGAGAGCCCCCCAAAGGCAGTGAAGGCAAGGCACAGGATTATTTTTGCGTGGTGTGAGATGCCGGAACCACAGATCATGGCATTTCCGGTGGTGATCTCCAAAAGACCACACAAAGGGACTTGGAAGAAAGAGGGCAGCCCAGGAATGCCCTGGATCATCCTGGCAAGGATGGAGAAGAGCATGATGTACCCCCCGATCTTTATCAAAAGCAGGGCGGAGGCAGAAATTTCTTCGTCCAGCTGTTCGGAGAAGGTGGAGTCTGAGACCGGAGGATGTCCGGAGGATGTGACATGCAGGGAAAATCTTCCTTGAAAAAAGGGGGTTAGAAGGTAAAAACATATACTTCCTAGAACGGCAGACAGGAGTACTGTTAGATAAAAAAAGTATTTTCCTGAGCCGAGGTGAAGCAGGCTGTCCCCCACAAAAAAGATGACAAACATAGGGCTTGGGTTGTTGATGGCGCCGGCAAAGAAGACTGCCTGTTTTTTGGAAAGAGAGCCATCCTGATATAGATCCCCGGCGATCTTCGCCCCGATGGGGTAGCCTGACAGGATTCCGGCGGTCAGCAGCAGATAACAGAGCCGGTTTCCCTGCAGCTTTTTTCGGAGCAGTGAGGTAAGTATAGAGAAGGGCATGAGTGAGGGGACAAGTACTGTGGCCCATAAGACAAGGCCATTTCTTCCGCCCTCCGCAGCGGTTTCCGGAAAGACCAGCAGCAGTGCGAGGAGTAAAAAGCAAAGGATCAGCATGAAGACGATTCCCCAAAGGACGTGTTTGTTTATTTTATGAATAAATCCGGTTCAATATGCTGATAATAAACAGTACTAACGGCGTTAAGCCTGTCAATGGAGGAAGTTATGAACGATTCATTTGCAATTCTTACGGATTCCACAGCCAATCTTCCGCTGCCTTATATTCAAAAATATGACATTACCGTCCTGTCTCTTAAATATCTGGTGGGGGACCGGGAATATCCCGGCTATGACCAGTCGGGAGACCAGACGTTTCATCAATTATACGAGCATCTGCGGGTGGGAAGAAATGTCACCACTTCCATGGTAAATACCAGTGAGGCGTATGAGGCGGCAAAACCTATCCTGGAATCAGGAAAGGATATTTTGTATATTGGTCTTTCCACAAAGCTCAGTGGAACCTTCAATGCGGTAGAAGCGGCGCTTATGAAGCTGAAGGGAGAATTCCCTGAGCGGAACATATATGCCGTGGACAGCCTGTGTACGGCGCTGGGAGAGGGGCTTCTGGTATATGGGGCGGTGAGGCGGCGCAGACAGGGACAGAAACTGGAACAGGTCTACGAATGGTGTAGCCGCAGCCGCTGGCAGATCAATACCATTTTTACTGTAGATGACCTGAACCATCTAAGACGCAGCGGCCGTGCATCTACGGTGATTGCCATGGTGGGAACGGTATTAAAGATCAAATTGATCCTTAGGATGAGCCAGGGAGGGATCCTCAAACAGGAGACCAAGGTGCGGGGGAGAAAAAAATCCCTGGATGAGATTGCAAAACGCGCCCTGAAAGATATCAAAGAACCACAGACCGTATTTATCAGCCATGGAGATTGTCCATTGGATGCCCGTTATCTTGCGGATCACCTGCGGAAATCTGAAAAGGTGAAACGAATCATCATCCAGACGCTGGATCCGGTGATCGGAGTGCACACGGGACCGGGATCCATTGGGATTTTTTTCATTTCCTATTGAAATTTAAAAATCACAGTTGTATAATAAAAAAGTATGAATTTTGGATTATTAACCAGAAAGAAGGAAATGGAATGAAAGTATTAGTAATCAATTGTGGAAGTTCTTCCCTCAAATATCAGTTGATCGATTCCGAGACGGAACAGGCGCTTGCCGTTGGGATCTGTGAGAGGATTGGAATAGATGGGCGCCTGAACCACACACCGGCAGGCGGTGAAAAAGTCGTGATCAACAAAGACATGCCGGATCACGAAGTGGCAGTGAAACTAGTTTTGGAGGAGCTTACAGATAAAACCTATGGCGTCATTGGTGATTTGTCTGAAATTGATGCCATCGGGCACCGGGTGGTACATGGAGGAGAAAAATTTGCTTCTTCCGTTGTCATTGATGATGATGTGATGGCTGCAATTGAGGAGTGCAATCCTCTGGCACCGTTACATAATCCGGCGAATCTGATCGGGATCCGTGCCTGTCAGGCGATTATGCCAGGAGTACCAAATACGGCTGTTTTTGATACGGCATTTCATCAGACCATGGAGCCGGTGGCATTTTTGTACGGGCTTCCTTATGAGTGTTATGAAAAATATAAAGTGCGCCGTTATGGATTCCACGGCACCAGCCATAGTTTTGTATCCGCACGTGCCATCGAGCTGCTGGGACTGGATCCGGACAATTCTAAGGTTGTTGTCTGCCATCTGGGTAATGGCGCCAGCATTTCTGCAGTAAAAAATGGTAAGTCCGTGGACACCAGCATGGGACTGACACCGCTGGAAGGGCTTGTGATGGGAACCAGAAGCGGAGACATCGATCCGGCGATTATCGAGTATCTGGCTCATAATATGGGCAAATCCCTGGAAGAGATCATGACGCTTCTGAATAAAGAATCCGGTGTATATGGTCTCTCTGGCATCTCCAGTGATTTCCGTGATCTGGAAAATGCGGCGGCAGAAGGCAATGAGAAGGCACAGCTGGCGCAGGACGTATTTGGCTATCGTGTGGCAAAATACATCGGTGCCTATACCGCTGCCATGAATGGTGTGGACGCCATCGTATTTACGGCGGGGCTTGGTGAGAACAATAATATTATGCGCGAATATATCTGCAGTTACCTCGGTTATCTTGGAGTGTCCATTGATCAGAAGGAAAATGCCATCCGCAGTGAGGAAAAGGTGGTATCCACTGCTGATAGTAAGGTAAAAGTAATGGTAGTTCCGACCAATGAAGAACTTGCCATCGCCAGAGAAACTGTGAAACTGATCGGATAAGCCAAAAAAATGTCAGAAATGTAAAAAAGTGTTGACAAACTATAGTCTTATAGATATAATGGTAGAAGTGTTTTCAGTTATTAAGGAGGTGTAATGACATGTCAATCTGTCCTAAGAATAAATCTTCAAAATCAAGAAGAGACAAACGTAGAGCAAACTGGAAAATGACAGCTCCGACATTGGTAAAGTGCAGTAAATGCGGAGAGCTGATGGTTCCTCACAGAGTTTGTAAAAATTGCGGCAGCTATAACAAGAAAGAGATTCTTGCACAGGCTGAATAAGCAGTAAGTTCCGAAAAATAACACAAGGGGTCAATATGTCTATGAAAATAGATGTATTGGCTTTTTTGTTGAAAGAAAGAGGGTAATCCCTCAAGTCACTTTATGACTTTTGGGACACCCTCTTTTTAAGTATGGCGGGGATTAAAATTTTTCTGCTTTTTAAATAAAAAATATTGAACCGTTTTGGACTTTGTAACAGAATTGTAGTGAAGGCCTTTTTATGATGGAATTCTATTTATATCTGCGCAGGAAAAAAGTGTGAAGGAGATTGTCGGTTCCAATGCCTTCGTCGGAGGCATCAAAACCTCACCAGACAATCTCTCGTAACGCGCCGATTGCGGCATGTTTGAAAGTGTGAAAAATACGAAAACAACAGGAAAGGAGGGGGAACTTGGGGGATACGATGCAGCTGCTGCTGGAGACCGTGGGCGACGATTTATATTGCTTTTGCTGCCGTCTGACCCGGAACCGGATGGAGGCGGATGATCTTTATCAGGATACTTTCCTAAAAGCATTGGAACAGAAGAGGCGGCTGGAATCTGTCTCAGACCGGGATCAGACCGGGGCGATACGGAGAAATCGGAATTTTCTGATGGGGATTGCTTCTAATCTGTGGAAAAACCAGTGGCGCAAAAAGAAAAAGGAACAAAAAAATCTATCCCTGGAACGCGATGAGTTTTTTGCTTTATCGTTATCAGAGGGAGAAGATATACTGGAAGATCTGGAGCGCAAAGAGATCCAGGAAAGACTGACCATGCACATCCGTACTCTTCCAGATAAATTGAGAACGGTTATTTATCTGTATTATGCGGCCGAGATGCAGACGGAAGAGATCGCTGGTGTACTGAATATTCCCAGGGGAACGGTGAAAAGCAGGCTGTATCTAGCAAGAAAAAAATTAAAAAATAGTCTGGAGGATGATGGCTATGAAATATAATTTGGATGATTTATTGAAGGAAAATATGGATATACAGGAGACACCCTCCCAGGAATTGAGGGATAGGATTCTGAATCAGGAAAAGGAGAGATGGGCTATGCGAAATAAAAATAAATACTTTAAATATGTGCCAAAGGTGGCTGCGGCCGCTTTGGCGGTGGTGCTGGCAACAGGGGGAATCGCCTATGCAGGCACCGGATTATGGGATCATTATGTGGCAGAGGACTTCGGGGTGGCAAAAAATGCTAAGCTGCAGAAAGAGCTGAATGAAAAGGGCTTTGCCCAGCAGCCACAGGTGACAGCAGAGGCAAAAAGAAAAGAGATTTCAGTAACAGACAAAGATATTACAGTAACGATACAACAGACGCTGGCAGATGAGCATAGTGCCTATGTCTGTTACAAGATCAAGTATGGGGATCAGTACAAAGCGGTGGATCAGGATGCAGTAAAACACCCGGACTATAGAATAACGCTTCAGGAAGGGATAGGTACTGGAATTGCAACACCTCAGACAGAGTTTCAGATGGATTCTGGAATCCCGTTAGATTATAGCGGCGGCGTCAAAAAGGTTATAGATGACCACACCGTTCTCTATGAGTACTTTATCGCTACTAGGATGGAGGATAATTTACAGGAGGGGATGATGAAGATGTCCCTGTCTCCTTTTGAGAAGTATAGTACGAAAGCGGATCTCAGTCTGGAGGCTACCAGTCCGGAGGTGATCGCAGCAGACGGCAAATGGGATCTTTCCTGGGATCTGTCTGTGGGAACGGAAAAACGGGTTTATCATTTGGATCAGACACTGACCCTGGGGAAGGACAAAGTGGTCATAAAGGATCTAACCATTTCACCGCTTTCTGCTGAAGTGACTATGCAGAATCCAGACGGAGTATCTTTAAGCGAGATCGGCGCAGTGGTCAGGGATACTGGGGACGATGAGGTTGAAGTGGATGCTAAGGGAAACCAGAAGATAATACGTTATGTAGGGGCAGGCGTCATATAAGAAGAATTGAAAAAAGGAGAGATGCTGGTTGGTATGAATGATTTTCAACTGTGCCTGAAAGGCAAAGATTTTAAAGGTGCAGGCGGCATGGGAAGAGAAAGCAGCCATTATATCTATAAGCAGTTTGATAAAGTTCTGAACATGGAGAAAGTAACTGGGATCCGTGTGGCAGGAAAGTACATTGATCTGAAATCTGCGTCTTTTGAGACCATGAAATAATAGGATGCCACACAAAGGGAAGAGGTGCAGTCCTGATTCAGGGCTGCACCTCTTGCTGTATACTTTTTTATGTTTTACACCAGTGCCACTAAAGTGATAAAAAATGATTGACAAAAGAAAAAAAGAGGTGTATTATAACTGTATCGGTTGGAATAATACAGCTAGTACGGTTGGTACAGATGATACAGTTACCGATGCAGGAAACAGTATACTACATTATCGGTCATAAAGGGAGGTGATATATGTGATACAGATAAATCCAACCAGCAATCAGCCCATGTTTGAACAGATTATTTCTCAGGTCAAAATGGCAGTGTTAAAAGGGTATCTTAAACCAGGTGACAGCATTCCTTCTGTTAGGAAACTGGCGCTGCAGCTTTCCGTGACACCGGGAACGGTGGCAAAAGCATACACCGAACTGGAACATCAGGAAGTTATCGTAACGATCCGTGGGAAAGGCGCTTATATTGCTGAGAAAAAGGGGAAAGGGGCGAATGAATCCCAGAAAGAAAGAGGGTTTGTGGTGTTCCGCCAGGCATGCATGGAAATGATTTATATGGGAATACAGAAGGAAGAATTAAAGAATGAAATCGATGCACTATATAGTGAACTATGTGCAGAATAGGAGGTCAGGATGATAGAAGTTAGTCGGGTGACAAAGGCATACGACAGGGGAGTAAAGCCTGCCATAGAGAATATCTCCTTTCAGGTGGATGCCGGGCAGATCCATGGTCTGATCGGTCCTAATGGTTCCGGTAAGACTACATTAATCAAGTGTATGACTGGCATACTCAAAGCGGATGCGGGAGATATTCTAATGGATGGGGAGTCAGTTTATGACAATCCAAAAGTAAAAAAAAGGATTGGATATGTGGCGGATAATTGCAATTTCTTTCCAAGTTACAAGGTTAGAAAAATGGTGGACTTTTATGCGGGGATGTATGATACATTTGACAGGAATGAATTTCGTAAATTAAATCAGATATTCGAAATTCCGGTGGAACGAAAGATCGGGCAGCTGTCCAAAGGTCAGAAAATGCGGGTTTCCTTTATGTTGAATATGGCGATGAAACCAGAGGTGCTGATCATGGATGAGCCTACTTCCGGACTGGATGCCATAGCAAAGTCAGACCTGCTGGAACAGGTGGTGGCAAAGGTAGAATATGGGGAGATGGCAGTCGTCGTATCTACACATCATCTTCATGAACTGGAAAAGATATGTGATACTGTGACGATGATGAGTATCGGTGGAGTTCATTATCAGGGAGAGCTGGATACGGTAAAAGAGAGGATTGGTAAATACCAGGTGGTGTTTCAGGAGGGGATTCCAGAAGGGATTTATGATGACTCCCGTATCATCAATTATTCCAATATCGGCAGTGTATATACGTTTTTATGGGATAAGGGAGATGAAAATGACGATGCCATTGAATTTTTCCTCTCGAAAGGGGCACAGCTGGCAGAACAGACCGAGATCTCATTGGAAGAGTTGTTTATCTACTCGAATCGAAGGAGGAATGGATTATGAGTCGGCCAACGATGGTTTATATAAAAAGAGAAATGAAAAAAGTGATACCGCCGCTTGTTCTTGCGGTCTTCTATACGGTGATTACTTATCTGCTGGTCTTTATGGTTATTAAGGATGAGTTGCCTTATAATCTGCTTGCTCTGGCAGGGTATTCAGACATTGCTGGAATTGCAAGGGGAGGGGATCTTTTTCTTGATGGTTTAAGGCTCGTTATGGGTCAGGTAGCCTTTTTTGGTGTTATATTTTTTGAGTTTATTCTGATCTTAAGGCTCTTTGCTACGGAAAACCGGTCAGAGATCTCGGACTTTATTCGTCTTCTTCCGTTAAAAGAGTGGAAGAAGACCTGGATCAAAGCAGGAGTAGGAGAGGCTGTTATTCTGGTTTCCTGTTTGCTTTTTGGTCTGGCAGGTACGGTGATGAATGCTGTATATACCCCGCAGGTTCAGGCGTTCAATGGATTGTTTCCTGGCGGCATGACAAATACAGATTCGTGTTTGATGCTCTGGCAGATTGTTTTATTTGTTTTTATGGCGATGAGTGCCATTTATCTTATTTTGTTTGCCGTACAGCTCTGTATTCACAATATGCTGCTGGCGTTTGCTGTCGGAGGGGGGATTTTGCTGTCTATAGAATATTTCGTGACAATATTCAGGAATATTTATGGCGGCATGATAGGCGGAATTCCACGAAGTCTGATGGAATATCTTCCTTACCGAATTGAAACAAGCTTGGAATATATGTATGAAACCATATACGTATACGATCTGGAGTGGTCTTTCTATACAGACAGATTATTATTTCTTCTGATATTGTGCATCATTGGAATTGCCATAATCCTGCTTTCTATCCAATGCCATTGGTGTATTCGAGAAAACAATTTTACGCTGTTGAATTCTAATGTGGTACTCCAGTTCATCTTAACTGGAATCTCACTAGTGGCTGGGATGGGGATTTCGTTCGCTTCTGGGAACGCTCCCCTAATCGGAACAGCAAACGGCGGTGATGCACAGGGAGAATTCCGGTATTGGATGGTGAGTATAGGGATTGCAGCGCTGTTTTTGGCTGTTTTTAATCTGGCAATTATGATTAGAAAAAAGAAACAGAGGAGGGGATGATCATGATGAAAGAAGAACGTTTCAAATCCATTCTTGGAATTCTTATGGTGCCGGTTTTGATATTGATTGTCGTAGGATTCTGTATGAGCAGGAGAGGAGAAGGAGAGGTTTTTTCGGGGGGATTAGTGTTCAAGCCTGGGAACGCAGAGAATGTTGGAAAAACGCTGGCAGAGCGGGGGTATATTTTATCCCAGCCTATATACCAGGGGATAAAACAGCTGATAGACCAGGGGATTTTGCAGCCTGTCCACGAGAGTGTTGATGGAGAAGCCTCCGTCTTAAGTTTTGAACAGATTGAGAGAGGGGATTATCTGGAGAAAAATCCTTTTATTGTAGAAAGTTCGTCGGTGTTGTCAGAGTATCTTATGACTGGAAAACTTTCTTTTGATCCACAACAGGGAAAGTTTGTTTCTACTGACCAGATTTCTAAGATTGAAGAGGCTGGTTTCGCCGGATTTGAAAAGCAGCTGGATAAAGTGACCCAATTGATTCAACATGATAAAAAGTATGACGGGAAAGGGGAAAGGGTTGCGCCAAAATATTATTTATACTGCCAGGGCGTGGAATTTATGCTGGCTGAAGAATCGGATACGTCATTCCTGCTTGGCCTGCAGTTTAATTTTTCCTCTTGCTATGTGCCGGCAAAATATCAGGAATTCATAAAAGATGTCGTATCCAGCGGGGAATATTTCCTCTATGCCAGCACGGTGGGAGGTGAAATGGAAGCTCTGACATTTTGCAAAGATAATTCAGTTTCTATTTTGGGGGACGGTCTGGATGAAGAGGTTGGTAAAATGGTAGACAGTAAACGGATTGTGTTTATCTTCCGGGATGGAAAGCTTGTGGATTATTATATGACGGTTCAGGGCGGAGAACTGGAACTGGATGACAGTGACAAGAACCTGATCGATAAGTATGCCAAAGGACTCGGGAAAGGATATCCGGGCAAAGCGACAATAACATTTTCTGGTTACGGGACCTGCCGTATATATCGTGCCGGATAAAATGATAGAAAAAAACCTTGCTTAATAGCAAGGTTTTTTTATGCGGATGGTGGGACTTGAACCCACACGAGGTCACCCCCGCAAGATTTTGAGTCTTGTGCGTCTGCCATTCCGCCACATCCGCAAGTGTAAAGCGGTTACTGTCACAACACTCAGTATGTTACCATTTTTTATTTGATTTGTCAATATTTTTGTAAAAAAATCTGGAATCCCAGGAAAAAGTATAACAGCTGGCCAGGTTATATGCCGATATATGTTACCCTGTCAAAATAAGCAGCAGACTCGCTGTCTTCTCCATTTGAGGTGGCATATATGCCCAGGGTGTTTCCAACAAAACCGCCGGTGGCGTCTGTGCAAAGGATCCTCGCATCTATATGATCTACTATTGTAGTATAGATCCTTTCGTCTGTACTGTATTGGAAGGATAGATCCTGAAGACTGGCTTCCAGCCTCAGAGACAGGCGACTGCAGGCGGATTCTAAAGAAATGGATTTCAGGATGGTTGTCTCATCTTTCCAGGTGCGGATCACGGATATGGTTGTAGTGCGGCCATCTGTACCTGCCAGACACTGGTAGTTTGAGTTTTCACACTGGAAAATGGCGATGCCAGCCTGGTCCTTTTCAGAAGCTGGGGAGAATTCCATTAGCGTCTCGAATTGGAAGTTGAAATCTCTCTGCCTCTGGCATACATAACTTGGGTTTCCGGAGGAAGAGAGAATATCTTTTGCGCATCGCAGGGAAAGATATCCTTTTTTTTCTGTTAGAGAGTAATTTTCGGGGATGGGATTTCTCATATACATAAAGTGCAGGGGAAGGGAGTCTCTGTCAAAATGTTCCGTGGCGGGAACCGGATCTGCAAAAAACAGGGGGAGATCCGGGGCTTCCGATATGGTTTCAACGATTCCCTTTCCTGGATTAATAATCGGCCATCCGTCTTCCCAGGTCATGGGCACCAGAAAAGTTTCCCTGCCCAGGTTGCGGTGATAGCCTCCGTAGGGACGGGAGGCTAGGAGGATCATCCACCACTCTCCATTTCTGGTTTCGACAATATCGGGATGGCCGACATTGACAATGGGATAAGAAAAACCAAGATGGCGGTGGGTCATAATGGGGTTGGCTCTGCAACCCTCAAAAGGTTCAGACAGGCTCTTGCTCCTGGCGATGGAAATCGCGTGGTTATGCGCAGTGCCGGCTTCAGAGATCAACAGATAGTACCAGCCGTCTTTTTTATAAATATGGGGACCTTCTGGCCACTCTACATCCCGAAGTGCTCCGTGCCATGCTGGATAGCTTTCGCCTACAAGTTTCATAGAATTCAGGTCAAGCTCCTGTATGTAAATCTCGTTATCTCCAAAATAGCGGGAGCCCTCGCGCCTTGGTTTTGTACCGCAGTAATAACATCTTCCGTCGTCATCAAAAAACAAGGATGGGTCAATTCCTTCTGAACCGAGAGAACAAGGGTCAGACCAGGGACCTGCGGGATCCTTTGCGGTGACGATGAAGTTTCCCAGGGCGCTGCTTACATTTGTAGTAATCATGTAGAAAGTACCATCGTGATACCGCAGTGTCGGCGCAAAGATTCCCTGGCTCACTCCGGCATTCTTTAAAGGGAGCTGAGAGGGGCGGTCCAGAATGTTTCCGATCTGTTTCCAGTGGACCAGGTCCCGGCTGTGGAAAATGGGGACTCCGGGGTAATAGGCAAAGGTTGAAGTGACGAGATAGTAATCATCTCCCACCCGGCACATGGATGGGTCCGGGTAAAAGCCGGAAAGAACCGGGTTCTGGTAAAATTGCTTGTCGTTCATGTAAAAATCTCCTTAAAAATTGTTTATATTCCACATTCTAATGATGTTGGCGGCAAAAGGGATTTTGCACCCAACGAATGATGCAGATTGATTTGGCGGGTCCCAAGTTCAAATGCGGATAAGTTCGCCGGAATTTATTTTTCAGCAGGGATGAACAGCATTTTAATCTTTTGACCATGGAATTATTTTAATATAGTATGAATGTAAAGTAAACAATAATTTGGATTGTTCAAAAAACCTTCATATTTTAGTCGTTTTCCATAAAAAAAATGTTCAAAACTATAGACATGTCACAAAAATGATGATATACTTAATTACAAACTGTATGCAAATTATACAAAGAATTCAGTTGTGCGTTTCAAAAAATGGCTTTTTTTTGTGCGAAACGCATAAAAAAGAGAAAGGATGAAAGGAGATTGCGACAGCTATGTCAAAGTTGATGAAGAAAAAAGGCTTGCGGACATTTCTTATTGTTGTGGTAGTAATCGCAGCATTGGTTGTGTTTTTTGAACTTAAAGGAACGTCAACAAGCGACAACTCCGACAAGTATAAGGGCGTGGATCTGGAAGCGGTGGAAAATTCTTATGGCCGTAGTGATACATATGCCTTGTACAAAAAAGCTCATGGAGATGCTGCGCCAGAGGGTGCAGAGAACACATATGAGCTTGACGTTTTTGGCTATAAAGACAGCAGTAACGTTTCAAAGCGCAGTGGTGTTGGTCCGGCAGCTGATAAGTCAGATGCTGTACAGATTCCGGAGGAAGGATTTGCAGAGTATGAGATTGATGTAGAGAACGCAGGATATTATAATCTTATGCTGGAGTATTTTCCGACAACGGACGAAGAAGACCGTGGTATCTCCATTGAATCAAAGATTGAGATCAATGGAAAAGTTCCTTTTAATGGAGCAGATGCGATAGCGCTTGGACGTATCTACACAGACGAAGGGGAAGTCAGAACGGATAACCAGGGAAATGAGATCCGTGCGACGCAGGTGGAAGATCCGAACCGCGGCTGGATTTCTACATATCTGGAAGATGCAACCGGATACGAAGTAGAGCCTTATAAATTTTATATGGAGGCTGGAAAAAATAAGATTCGTATTACCGGTGTGAATGAAAAACTTGTGTTGCGCAAGATGGTGCTGACGAACAAGAAGGCTGCTCCGGATTATACTGTATATTCTCAGGAAAATTCCGGCAAGACAAATAATGTTGCTGGTGACTTTCTTCTGAAAGTACAGGGAGAGAAATCTGTGAGACGTTCTTCGCCATCTCTGTATGCTACTTATGACCGTACTTCCAGTGATACGGAATATGAAGATAAAGACGGGAAGATAACCCAGCACAATACGGACAGACAGGTTCTGAACATGATCGGCGGTACACAGTGGAAGGTTCCTAATGACTGGCTGGAATGGGAGTTTGAAGCTCCGGAAGAGGGCGATTATGTCATTGGCATCAAGGGACGCCAGGGGTATAACCGTGGATATATTGCAAACCGTGCCCTGCTTATTGACGGCGAGATGCCTTTCCAGGAAATGTCCAAAGTACAGTTTACATATAGTAATGTCTGGGAAATGAAGTGTCTTCAGGATGAAAAAGGCGAGGCTTATAAATTCCATTTAACCAAAGGGAAACACACGATCCGCCTGAAAAACACACTGGGTGAGCTGGGAGATTATCTTTCACAGCTGACGGACAGTGTATACAATATGAACCAGATGTACCGTCAGATTCTTGTGCTGACAGGTACAGAGCCGGATGAGTACCGTGACTATCAGATTGATAAAGTGTATCCAGAGGTTATCGAGGCGATGGATATTGAGTCTAAAAGACTTTATAAGCTGGTAGATGAAGTGGTGGCATACACGGGTGAAAAGGGTGGAGAGATTTCTGTGGCGCAGACACTGGCGCGTCAGATGGAGACTTTCGTTAAGAGACCAGATAAGATTCCGGCTATGCTTAAAAACTTCAAAGAAAATGTAAGTTCCCTGGGAACATCTATTAATAATCTGAGTGCTGCTTCCATGGATATCGATTATATTGCGATTGCGGGAAGCAAAGAAAAACTGCCTGAGGTTGATGAGAGTGGATTTGATAAGATGGTGCATGAGTGCGTGTTATTTATCAACTCTTTCCGCAGTGATTCCTCAGCTCTTGGAAACGTATATGATTCCGATGATCCAGACGTGATCGATGTTTGGATCACAGCTGGACGTGACCAGAGTACAATCCTGAAAAATATGGTTGACCAGATGTTTACTCCGGAGACGGGGATCAAGGCAAACGTAAAATTGATCGATGCGGCGGCAGGCGCCAATACGGTGACTTCTTCCACGGCGGCGGTCAACGCGATGCTTCCGGCAGTTATTTCTGGATTTGGTCCGGATGTTGCGCTGAACATCACACAGACAGAGCCTGTCAACTATGCACTGCGAAATGCGGTGGTTGACCTCAAAGCTGAGTTTGGCAGTGAGGTAGATGATGTGCTCTCCGAATATTATCCAAGTTCTTATGAGTCCTATAAGTTCAATGGCGGTCTTTTTGCCCTGCCGGAGACACAGAACTATAATGTTATGTTCTATCGTACAGATATCATGGATCAGCTTGGTATCGATGTTAGTAAAGTGAATACCTGGGAGGACGTAATCAAGATCCTTCCCGTTCTTCAGAAGAACAGCATGTCCTTTGCGATTCCGTCTGTTGAGCGTAAGATCAACAACATGACGAATCCGGACCTTGCAAACTATTATGCGCAGCTGTATCAGCGCGGCGGTACATTGTATGATGAACAGGCTATGAAAACCACCATTGATACACCAGAGGGTATTGAGGCTTTTGAGTTCTATACAAAGCTCTTTACCAATTATAAACTGGAAAAACAGTACGACTTTGCAAATCGTTTCCGAAGCGGAGAGATGCCGATCGGTGTTGCAGACTACAGTACCTTTAATACTCTCGCAGTATTTGCACCGGAGATCAAAGGACTTTGGAATTTTGCTCTTATGCCTGGAATGGCACAGGAGGATGGTTCCATTAACCGTGCTACCCAGTCATGGGGAACCTGCTCGATGATGCTCCGTGGTGCCAAGGATAGAAATAAGACTGACAAGGCATGGGAGTTCATGAAATGGTGGGCAAGTTCTAAAGTTCAGGCTACTTACGCTAGTGAGCTGGAGGCTGTTATGGGTGCTGCGGCGCGTTATGCCACAGCCAATAAGAATACCTTCGAGACACTGTCCTGGAGCAGCAAAGAATCTGCAGCTTTGAAAGAGCAGTGGGGGCATGCATTTGGTCTTCCTGAGGTTGCTGGTGGATATTACACGGCTCGTCATATCACCAATGCGATCCGTAAAGTAATGAACGATAACGAAGACCCAAGAGAGACTCTTCTTGATTATACCAAAACAATTAATGAGGAGCTTACCAACAAGCGTACGGAATTTGGGCTTCCAACAGCGAAAGAAGCGAAAAAAAATAAATAAGAGAGGAGAGTAAATATGAAGTTTCTGGGAAAATACATGCAGATCAAGAAACGGAATGCCGGGATCGCCTGGAAAAAGGCGAAGATGTCAAAAACCTGTTATCTGTTTTTGCTCCCATATTTTATTCTGTTTACTGTGTTTTATATTTTGCCGGTAGTAATGTCGATCTTTTATAGTTTTACTTATTACAATGTACTGGAACCGGCAAAGTTTATTGGCTTTAAGAATTATATAGATCTGCTTTTGTCAGATGATGTATTTCTGATTGCGGTAAAGAATACGTTCCTTCTTGCGGCGATCACTGGACCGCTTGGATACATCATGGCATTTATCTTTGCCTGGTTCATCAATGAGCTGCCAAGGTACATCCGTGCTTTTGCGGTAATGGTGTTTTATGCGCCGACGATTGCTGGTCAGGCATACCTGATCTGGTCTATCCTTTTTAGTGGGGATGCTTATGGTTATGTAAATGCCTTTTTGACCAAGTTTGGTATCATCAATGAGCCGATCTTATGGCTGACGGATACCAAGTATATGATGAATGTGGTTATCATTGTTGTCCTCTGGATGAGTCTTGGTACCGGATTCCTTTCCTTTGTGGCAGGTCTCCAGGGAATTGATGCTTCGCAGTTTGAAGCGGGGTATGTGGATGGCGTGAAGAACCGCTGGCAGGAATTGTGGTATATTACTCTTCCTAATATGAAACCGATGCTTTTGTTCGGTGCCGTTATGGCAATCACACAGTCTTTTGGTGTGGCGGACGTAACCATGGCCCTTTGTGGATATCCAAGTACGGATTATGCTGCACGGACCGTTGTTACCCATCTGATCGACTATGGTACGACACGATTCGAGATGGGATATGCGTCAGCTATTGCTACCATATTATTTGTGGTAATGATCGTGTGTAATAAAGCTATTCAGGCATTGCTCAATAAGGTTGGAACTTGATAGGAGGTATTACAGAGATGAAATTAATCAAACTCAAAAAGAGAAAGCCAAACCGTTCCCGTGGCGGAGATATGGGTATTTACATAATGTTGATCCTGTTTGGTATATTCTTTGTTGTTCCTCTTGTTTATACCGTAAGTAATGCCTTTAAGCCACTGGATGAGATTTATCTCTATCCACCACGGTTTTTCGTAAAAAATCCGACCTTTAATAACTTCCAGGATCTTCTGGTAGTTATGTCCAACTCTTATGTGCCGTTTACCCGTTATGTATTTAATACGGTGTTGACTACGCTGGTCGGTACGGTGGGACATCTGATCATTGGATCTATGGCTGCCTATGTACTTGCTAAATATGATTTTCCTGGCGGCAAACAATTTTTTAATGTATGTGTGACTGCCTTGATGTTCAATGCCTATGTACTTCAGATCCCTACCTATCTGATTATGACGAAGCTGGGCTGGGTAGATACCTATCTGGCGCTGATCGTACCAGCTTTTGCGCTTCCTATGGGACTTTTCCTGATGAAGCAGTTTATGGAGCAGATCCCTGATGCGCTGATCGAAGCGGCGAAGATCGATGGTGCGAAAGAAGGACGTATTTTCCTTCAGATCGTTATGCCTAACGTAAAGCCGGCCTGGCTGACTGTTACGATCTTTTCGGTACAGAACCTGTGGAATCTGAAAGGACAGATTTATATTTACTCAGAGGAATATAAGATGCTGCCATATGCCTTACAGCAGATCATGTCTGCCGGAGTGGCGCGTGCCGGAGTTGGTGGTGCGGCGACGATGGTTGTTATGATGGTTCCGATCATCATATTTGTTATGGCGCAGAGTAACATTCTTGAGACGATGGCTAGTTCTGGTATTAAAGACTGATGAAGGAGGATGAAAAATGAGATTATGTAAGAGATTTGCTTCGGTATTTGCACTGTTGCTTGTCGCATCCGTCCTTTTTAACACAGTAGAGGCCGGAGCTACAAGTTCTGATGGCAATC
>CAMXSH010000012.1 GCA_947246475.1 uncultured Roseburia sp. | reverse complement strand
TCTTATACGAACCTGCGAGGGTTGTTTTTTCGGACAACTGCCTATATTGCCTGCGTTGAGGTGGAACATTTTGCACGCAAATATGGTAAATCAAATTATACACTTAAGTCTCTGATAAAGCTATGGAGCAATTGTATCAATTTTTCTGTGGCACCATTGCGTATTTTTCTTTTGATAGGAAGCATAGCTTCTTCCGGAGGCTTTCTTGGAGCACTGGTCTTGATCATAAAAAAGATTATGAATATAAATATGTCTCTTGGCTGGCCATCTTTGATGGCAGCAGTCTGCTTTTTTTCTGGAATTATTCTGATTGGAATTGGACTGACGGGGGAGTATATTGGAAGGGTGTTTATGTGTATTAATTCTACTCCCCAGTATGTGGTAAAAGATGAAATAAATGTACAGCAAAGCGTTTGTTCTGGAGAGGAAAAGGGAGAATGAATCAATTAAAAAAAATAATGCTTCTAGGCGCAGGAGTTTATCAGCTTCCCATTTTGCAAAAAGCAGCCGAAATGTGTGAAGTTGTACTTGTAGCGCCGGCAGTTCCAGAGGATTTTAAGCAATATGCAGATAAGGTTTACTATTTGGATTTGAGACAGCAGAATGAGATACTGAAAATTGCCAAAAGGGAAAAAATAGATGGTATTATCACGGATCAGACGGATATTCCGGTGCGTACTGTGGCTTTTGTGGCAGACAAAATGGGGCTGCCGGGAATCGGTTATGATACGGCGTGTCTTTTTACGGATAAAGGAAGGATGCGTCAAAAGCTGAAGGAGTTAGGAATTCCGGTGCTTCCCAATAAGACTGTTCAGACATTGGAAGAGGCAGTTTGTTTTTTTGAGTCCCTGGAAGGTGCAGCGATTATTAAACCAGCAGATAACCAGGGGAGCAGAGGGGTATATAAGATTTCGTCCAGAATGGAATTGGAGAAATATTTTACTTCTTCCTTGAATGTATCGCCCACTGGTCAGGTGGTGATAGAAAAATATGCAGAGGGCAGAGAGTTTGTGGTGGAGGCAATGTCCCTGAATTATGAATACCAGGAATTGATCCTGGGTGATACGGTTTATTTTGATATAGAAAATGCATTTGCAGCGAAGAATCGTATTTTCCCTTCAAATGCCAGTGAAGAAGTCTGTAAAAAGGTTTCTCTGTTAAATGAGAGGATTATAAAAGGGTTCGGATTGAAACAGGGAATCAGCCACAGTGAATATGTTATGGATGGCGATGAGGTATATCTGATCGAGACAGCAGCCCGTGGCGGTGGGGTATTTATATCCAGTGATCTGATATATCTTGGTGCCGGGCTGAATACGGAAGAGTTTCTTATTCGTATTGCGTCAGGGGAGCTAAATGTCATGCCGGAGGTGCAGAAAGATCGTTGCTGCTGTGGTTACATGGCATTTTATCTTCCGCAGGGAACGGTAAAAAAAGTAGAAGGAATTCATGAGGTTTTGAAACTGGATTTTGTGCATCGGAATATTTTGCATACTATTCAGCAGGGAATGAAGATTGGAACAATAGAGGATAAGACGTCTCGTTTTTCTATTATAGTAAGCGGCAGAACGAGAGAAGAGCTGCAGTGGAATATGGAGCAGATTAGAAGGATACTGATTATACAGGTGGAAACCGAGGCAGGATTAAAAGATCCGATATGGGAATAACTGCTCTATTATTTTGTAAATCATGACAGAAAGGTAAAAAGGACTTATGAATGTATTTAGTAAAGTGTATGAGAATATTTTATCATTTACCAATCTTTTTATATTAAATTCTCATGATCTAAACAATAAGAATATCTATAAGATTCAAAATAAAAAACTAAAAAAATTAATGCGGAGGGCATACAAAATCCCCATATACCGGAAAAAGTTTGAAGAGGCAGGGTTAAAACCGGAGGATATTACCTGCCGGGAGGATCTGGCTGCGTTTCCAGTTCTCACGAAGCAGGAGATCAAGGAATGGCTCACTCCAATTCTTCCACAAGTTTCGGGAAAGTATTATATTTACTCGACAAGTGGCTCAACTGGAATGCCTTTAAAGGTTTTAGTATCACCGAAGGAAAATTCCTATCTGACAGCAAACTGGCTGAGGATGTCTATGAAACAGGGAATCAATCCTTTTTTTGAAAAAACGATGGCATTGAAAGATCCTGAACTGGTAGCTAAGGGAAGCGACAGCATTATACAGAAACTAGGAATCCTGAGGCGCAAAAAGCTGTCTTTTCTGGCGGATGGAAAAGAAATTGCTGAAGAAATAAATCAGTACCAGCCTGACTTTTTTTATGCTCATAGAACAAAACTTTTACAAGTGATTGAGTATGCACAAAAGAATAATGTGAAACTACATCATCCCGCTGCATATGCAGTGATTAGTGAGATGATGTTAGAAAATGACGAAAGACTTTTCAGGAAGAATCTGGGAGACAATATCTTTACTTCCTATGGCTGTATGGAAACTGGTGCATGTACTTATACCATCAAAGGTGATCTGAAAAGACATATCATTACAAATGACACTCATATTGTAAATGTGGTTGATGAGTATTCTAAGCTGGCGAAAAAAGGGAAAATGCTGCTTACGAACCTTAATTTTCACAAATATCCAATTATAAATTATGATATTGGGGACAATGCAGAAGTTTTTGAGGAGAATGGTGTAGAATATATAAGCCGGATTCATGGAAGATCGAATGACTGGATAGAATTAGAAGATGGCAGAAGATATGATTATCATCCGTTTTACCGTGCCTTTGAGGGAGAGAACGACGTTCTGCATTTCCGGGTGATCCAGGAGCATTATCATAAGATCAGAATACAGCTGGTTGGCAGACCGGCTATGCAGAAGGACAACCAGGATATTATAGAACAGCGTGTGATACAGCAGTTAAAGAAGGTAATAGCAGACTATGATATAGAGTATATTTTTGACTGGTGTGACTCCATCCAACCAGATCAGAATGGAAAGACGAGGTTTATTGTCAGCAAGGTTAAGAGTTAGTGGGTTTGTAGATATGGAGGGAACGGAATGCTTATGTTGGATAGGTTTTTAGAGAAGAAAAAAAATGTATATTTGTTTGCGTTGCTGGCAATCGTAATCGAAAGTTTTTCTACTGTGTGTTTGAAAAATGCTGGTAAATATCCAGTGGTTTCTATTGGTTATATAATATATTTTGTAAATGCAATTATAATTATGGGTATATACGCTGTGATGTGGCAGCTCATATTGGAACATCTCCCGCTCACCACCGCTTATTTGAGAAAGGGGATAACATATATTATTTCATATTTGTGGGCGTATTTGTTTTTTCATGAGAAAATCAGTATGATGCAGTGGATTGGAACAGCTATTATATTGGCTGGAATGTTTGTCAGCCAGCTGGATTACGGAAAGAAGGATGAAAAATGAGTATTGGATGGTCTTTAGGAATAGTTTCTGTTGTGATTGCATCCTTTGCACAGATTCTGTTAAAACAGGCTTCTGAAAAAGGTACTGATAAGTTTTTAAAAAAATTTTTGAATATTCGCGTAGTAACTGCTTATGCTTTATTGTTACTTTCTCTGTTTGTAAATACATTCGTATTAAGGCATCTGGAATTAAAAATATTACCCTGTATAACAGCCACAAGTTTTCTGTGGATACTTTTATTTTCATATTTGTTCCTGGGAGAGAAGCCTTCCTCTAATAAGGTGATCGGGATGGTTATGATCATGGTAGGAGTTATCGTTGCCCAGTTTTAATAAGGTGGATTTGTTATTCTCTCTGGGATCTTATGGGCGATATTCATTTTTCTTTGCGCCTTTTTTTGAAACGTTTATCGAAAACCATAGTCGTATATTCCTGTCAGGAATTATGAGGCTATTTTTTTGTTTTTGACATTTTCTATGGAAAAAACAGACAAAAAGTGGTATACTATTTCTATATGCGTTAAAAGATGAAAGAAATGAAAGCTCAGGAGGACGATCATGAAGATAAAATTATCCAACTATGTAGCACAGTTTTTAGTGGAACATGGGATTGATACGGTGTTTACTGTAACGGGCGGCGGTGCCATGCACCTGAATGACGGTCTGGGACACCAGGAGGGACTGCACTGTGTCTATCAGCACCATGAGCAGGCATGCGCAATCGCAGGAGAAGCCTATGCGAGAATCCATAATAAAATTGGAGCTGTTTGTGTAACCACGGGACCCGGGGGAACCAATGCCATTACCGGCGTGGTAGGTGGATGGCTGGATTCCATCCCTATGCTGGTGATCTCTGGTCAGGTCCGCTATGACACTACGGCGAGAAGCACTGGACTTGGGATCCGGGCAATGGGAGACCAGGAATTTGATATCTGTAAGGCTGTGGATAGTATGACGAAATACTGTCAGATGGTGACCGATCCTCTGGATATCCGGTATTGTCTGGAAAAGGCACTGTATCTGGCGCAGACCGGAAGACCGGGCCCGTGCTGGCTGGATATTCCGGTAAATGTACAGGGAGCATTTATTGAGACCGGGGAACTTCGTTCTTTTGATCCGTCAGAATGTGCCGCCGAGGTTCCAGTAAAGCCATCGGAGGAGACCATAGATACGATCATTGAGAAGATCAAGCAGGCGAAGCGTCCGGTAATCAATGCCGGAAACGGAATCCGTATCTCTGGCGGTTATGGGGATTTCTGCCAGATGGTGGAAAAGCTGAATATTCCGGTGGTGACAGGCTGGAACAGCATTGACCTTATCGCTGACGATCATCCATTGTATGTGGGCCGGGGTGGCATTATGGGAGACCGGGCAGGGAATTTTGCGATTCAGAACAGTGATCTGGTGCTTTCTCTTGGAAGCCGCCTGAGTATCCGCCAGGTGGGCTACAATTATAAGACCTGGGCAAGAGAGGCGTATACTATCGTAGTGGATGTGGATGGCGAGGAACTGAAAAAGCCTACAATTCATGTGGATATGCCAGTATGTGCGGATGTTAAAGATGTAATGCAGATGATAAATGAAAAGCTTGGTGATACAAAACTGGATACGGATCCGTTCTGGCTGAATAAATGTGATCATTGGAAAAAAACTTATCCCGTTGTACTGCCGAAGCATTATGAGCAGAAGGGACTTGCCAACGTCTATGCATTTATCAAGGAAGTCAGCAGAGTACTTCCGGAAGAGTATGTTACAGTGGTGGGAAATGGTTCTGCCTGTGTGGTGGGAAGCCATGGTTATGAGATCAAAAAGGGACAGAGATTTATTATCAATTCAGCCATCGCGTCCATGGGATACGATCTGCCAGCCGCCATTGGTGCCTGCGTGGCTGGGGGAGGCAGGGAGCTGGTGTGCCTGAGTGGCGACGGAAGCATCCAGATGAACCTTCAGGAACTGCAGACGATTCAGACCAATAAACTGCCCATCAAAATCTTTGTGATCAATAACAATGGATATCATTCCATACGCCAGACCCAGACAAACTTTTTCGGAGAACCTTTTGTGGGAATCGGACCCCAGAGCCATGATCTGGAATTTCCAGATATGAAAAAGATCGCCTATGCCTATGATTATCCATTTTTCCGCTGTGAGAGCAATGACACGCTGGAGGAGACGATTCGGCAGGTCTTCGCTACGGAAGGGGCAGTGATTTGTGAGATCATGGTCTCCACAGATCAGATCTTTGAGCCAAAGTCTTCTACCAAACGGCTGGAGGATGGCACCCTGGTGTCACCACCATTGGAGGATCTGGCGCCCTTCCTTGACAGAGAGACATTCTTAAATGAGATGATCATAGATCCGGTTTCAGAGGAATAATATGTTGAATTACATGAAAAAATACAAAAAGGAAATAATTTTCGGATCAATTCTGGCTGTACAATTGATGGCTCTTTTGTTATATAACATGACAAAACTGCGTTATCAGGCGGATTTTGATTCCAGCAGTGGAATGCTTCAGCTGGCAGAGATCGGGAGACAAAAGACTTTTTTGATCAAAGACTGGGGCTACCAGACAACATTAGGATGGGATATCCCGCTTGTTATTGCTGTATTATTTTATGCAGTTACCAAAAATGTTTTTTTGTCTATGGGAATCGCCAATAATATTATTATAATAGGGTATATTTTAGTTTTTAAAGATATCTTGAAAAGATGTGGAGTAAAAAAGATAAATATTATGGTGAGTCTTATCCTGCTGTTTTCACCGTATACATTGGGACAGTTAGGATATGTCCCAATGCTGTTTACGGGGACTGCATCGTATTCTATAAAGCTTTTGATTACCTTTTTACTGATTGATCTTATGATCCGAATAGAAAATAATATCCCGATGAAAAAAAATGGATGGATTCTGGCACTTTATCTTTTGCTTTCCCTTTTATCTGGAATCTCATCTGGTATTTATATGTTGGTCAGCGGTATATTTCCGGTAATGCTGTATGTCTTTTTGAAGATGCTTTCTAAAAATAATCTGAGGGCTCTGTTTTCCATGCAGATGCTGGTGCCGGTTTTTGGGACAATAGCTTTTGCCATTGGCGTTATCCTTTCCAGGCTGATAGGCATACAAAATGCCACTGCGTCAATGAGGTTATTATCTGCTGAAAAGATGGCGGATAATTTTCTGAAATGTTTTGTGGGCATTTTTGAACTGTTTGGGGGAGTTAAGGACGATGCCCCTGTTGTGTTCTCTCTCAGAGGTATATTGTGTCTTGTATGTTTAACAGTCAGTGTGTTCCTTATTTTTGTGATCATTTATTATGTTGCTGGCATTTTAAAAAGGCGGGAAAAACGCGGACTTGTTGGTATTGTGCTCTGTGTGGTATTTGTGAATTTAGGTGTATTGCTTTTGGCAGATACAACGTATTCTTCATCCACGTTTGAGTATCGGTACCATATTGTTGGAATGGTTCCAGCCATATTGTTAATGGGATTATTTTGTAACGATCTGATTTTTTCATCCTTAGGGGCTTATTTTAAAAGATTTATCATAAGTGTTCTGATCTTTTCAGCATGTGTGATAAGTGCTGGCAATTTTACTGTTTATTATCGGCAGACCCATTCTGCCAGAATTGATGAACTGCAGAAGATTACAGATATTGCAGAAGAACAGGATATTTCTCTGGTATATCTGATTACTACCGATGGTAAAGGAATGGTGGATGGGCGGCTGCTTAGGCTATGTGATTTTGATATCGGCGTGCCATTACTGCAGTCACACAATTATGGAATTACATGGGGAGGATCTTCCAGATTTTTTGAAAATGAGAAATATAAGGGAAAAATACTGGTGGTGGCAGATCAGACAAGTTTTAAAGATTTGCCTCATTATATAACGGATCGTTTGAAGGGAACTGGCAGTGCTGCTGGATATGACCTCTATGTGGCGGAGGAAAATATTTTAGACTGTTCTACAAGATTGCCAGAAAATATTGGAGAAACTGCAGCAGATTTTCCTTATTCACCTGGGTATACTATATTAGGAGAAATAATATCAAGCGGTGAATTAAAAGTTAGCGATACAGGAGGCAGTGTATTTTTTGGAAACACTGTGGAACCAGGAAAAGGTATCTTTGATATTCAGTTAAATTTTCGATATGAGGATGGGGACCAGGGAGAGGGAAAGGTACTGGGTAAGTTTGGAGTGTATAAAGAAGATGGAGGACTGATCAGAGAGGTACAGATCATAGCTGGGAAGGAGTGTATTCTGGAAGGGGTACAGCTGGATGAAAATTTGAAAAGTGTACACTATTCTGTAGAAGCTTCTCCGCATTCAGGAATGTACATACAATCAATAGCAGCTAAAAAAATAAAGGAATAAGAATAACAAATGATTATAGATTCGGTTTCGGAGGAATAATATATGGGAATCGTGCACAAAAGAAATTATGTTCTTGATGCGTTGCGCTTTTTATTTAGTATCATGATACTGATCCATCACTCATTTCTGATCACAGATGGAAAATTCCGGTATGCCCCCAGTGGTTATATCGGTGTAGAATTCTTTTTCATGGTGACGGGTTACTATATGATGGTCTATATAGAAAGACGGTGGCGGGAACAGCAGACAGAGATTATAGATACTGGCGGTGAGACCAGAAACTTTGTTTTAAAAAAAATGATGAAGATATGGCCCTATTTAATTGTTTCTGTTGTGGTGTCCATTGTCGTCTGTTTTATCGTTTTAAAAGAGGACATTCTTCACGGTATCGTGTATGCTTATTCCGAACTGCTAATGCTGCAGATGGCGGGTTTCTGGGGAAGTTATCCTACAGGCGCGGCCTGGTACCTGTCTGCGCTGATCCTGGCGCTGCTGTTTCTTTTTCCAGTGGCGATGAAATTCCGGTCTATGTTCCTGAACGTCATAGCTCCTTTGATGGCTGTTATGATATTAGGTTATCTCACTTTGACTTATGGCAGTGTAGGAAGTGATCCAGGGTTTTGGAATGGATATTATGGAAAAGGTTTGATCCGCGCTGTGGCGGAGATCTCGCTGGGGGCTGTCTGCTTTGGAGTATCCTCATATATCAGCAGATGGAAGTCAGATATTGTTTCCAAAGTGCTTTTCGGTATCGCAGAAGTGTTCTGTTATACAGGAGTGGCATATATCGCTTATAAATATCAGCCAGGAAAAACTGATATATTGGCAATATTGCTGCTTTTTGCAGGCATCGCGATAACCACCAGCAGGCAGAGCATCTGGTATGAGTATTTTAATTTTAAGATATTTGGAGTGTTAGGAACATTGAGTATGGCTGTTTTTCTCAATAATTACTATTGGAGCAAATGCATGCGTACGATATTTCCAGCTGCGTCCGTCACTCAATTAATGGTATATTATGTTGTTATTTCGCTGGTTACAGCGCTGGCAGTCCATGTAGTTGTAGTGGTTTTACGATTTGGTATACATAGGGTGAGGGCAGTGGTGACAGAAGAAAGGGTGAAAGTATGAAAAGAGCGGTTATAACAGGGGCTTCTGGAATGCTTGGACAGGCGCTTGCCAGATTACTGGTACAAAAGGAAATTGAAGTGTATACGGTACTGCGGCCGGGTTCCGAGCAAAATGCACAGGTATTTCATGATAAGAGAGTGATTCCTGTTGAATGTGATCTGGCGGAATTGACATCCCTGCCAGAAAAGATTCAGCATACATGTGATGCCTTTTTCCATTTTGGCTGGGGAGGGACTTTTGGAAACACAAGAAATAATTATTATGGGCAGCTGCAAAATGTAGATAATACGCTGGATGCCGTGGAGGCGGCAAAGGAGTTAGGCTGCGGAGTATTTCTCGGAGCGGGGTCCCAGGCAGAGTTTGGCAGGGTACCGGAAGGGGTAAAGCTCTCGGCAGAATTGACTGCTAACCCGGAGACAGGGTATGGTATCGCGAAACTCTGCGCCGGGCAGATGAGCCGTGCGCTGTGCCGTGATTACGGAATCCGGCATATCTGGACCCGGATCCTCAGCGTATATGGTCCAGGGGACAAAGACAGGACGATGGTGATGTCCGGGATCTGTTCTATGCTGCGGGGTGAGATCCCCAAGTACACGAAAGGGGAGCAGATCTGGGATTATCTGTATTGTGACGACGCAGCAAAAGCTTTCTTTCTGGCGGCAGAAAAGGGCAGAGATGGTGCGGTTTACTGTGTGGGAAGCGGAGAAGAAAGACTTCTGAAAGACTATATAAAAGATATCGGCGATGTGGTTTGTCCTGGGCAGGAGATCAGCTTTGGTGAGGTTCCATATTACGACAAACAGGTAATGTATCTGTGCGCTGATATCGGTGATCTGAAACGGGATACCGGGTTTGAACCGGAGACTGGTTTCCGTGAGGGAATTGAGAAAACTGTGGCATGGAGAAAAACATGTTCCAGACCTTTGTTTGACAAATAAAAACAGGATATGCTATAATCGGATAACATTTTATGGTAAGAAGGAGATTGAAAATGCAACAGAAACGGACCTATGCGATGATCAGTGGACTGATTGCTGTCATTACAGCTATGACTTATTGGAATTATGCCCTTGTGGCAGCTCCGGATGGAGTGCTGGGGGTTCATTCTTTAGGAAATATAAAATGTTATGCAGTATTGGTGATGTTACTGGTCTTTTTCTTTCTCGGGTTTTATATGATTTTTTATTGGACCGGCCTGACAAATAAAAGCATCGATCAGACAAGATATGTATTGGCTGCAGTGGGGATGGGAGCGGTTATATACATACTGCTGCCTCATATAAAAACAGTCTGGGAGTTTCCGGCCTGGATCACAGCGGGGATGGGAGGACTTTTTACGTTTTTTATCTGCGCTGCACTTTGCAGCCGGTCAAAGAATATGATTTCTGTATTCTTTCTCATCCTGGTGTTTGGTTTACTGTGGGGAGTAGCAATGGCTACAGTGAATACATTTCGATCTGCGCCCCACGGCGCTTTTTATGATCTGCACCATACGTCAGCGTATATGGACTCGATCTTCAATGTGTACCGTCATATGGGGTATGAGGGGGGGCTTACGGATCAGTATGGGCATTATGGACTGTTCTTCTATCTTCCGTTAAAGCTCTTTGGATGTTCCAGCGCTGTTATAGCAGTCGTTTTAGGGATTCTGGCGGCGATGGTGTATATTCTGTGTATGACAAGTTTTTGTATGGTTGTGAGGAATACGGTATTGCAGATTGCTGTGGTCTGTATCGCCGGCATCGCAGGTTTAAATCCTTCGTTGAAAAGTATTTACTGGCAGTGTTATCCCCACCGTCTGGTTTTTCCGGCGCTCACGATCTTTATGATAACTTTTTTCAGCTGCAGGGGGATGAAGATGTGGCAGTATGTGACAGGCTGCGTGGTGACCACTCTGGCCCTGTTATGGAATTTTGAATCTGGTATCATCTGCGCTGCGGCATGGTTTGTGTATAGCATTATTTTTATGGTGCAGAAGGGAAAAATGACGAAGAAAAAGTTTCTGTTCTGCGGGATTTTCCTGCTGGCAGATGTGGTGGTCCCTTTTCTGCTGGCAGTGGGAAGTGTAAATTTTTACAATTTGATCGTCGCAGGTTCTGAGGCTAAGTTTTTGGGTTTACGGGAATTTGTGGGAATGGTGGTTGACGTCAGCTATATTTCCCAGCTGCAGACGGATCTGGCATGGGGAAATGAGATTTATATCCATAAGATCATTGTATTTTTACTTTGTTTCTGCTGGGGGATCTTCCATAACCGGATGTTTGGGATCCAAGGGAATGAAGCAAAAGCGAACTGCAGTATTGCCGTGTCGGTGATGGGGTTGGGACTGCTTACTTATTATATGAACCGGACGCTTGCAGGACATGCTCTTGTAGATCTGTTTTTTATCCTATGTCTGGGAATTGTTGTGAGTGGCGCCTATGAAGTAGCCGCCGCCCGGTGGAATCTGAAACGTAGTTCTTTTGCGGGGATAGGGAAGGCAGTCTGCGGTATCTATGCATGTCTGCTTCTTGCAGGATGTGGGATGACCAATCTGACCGCATACTCGAATTTTCAGGAAAGATATAGTACAGGTGTTTATGATTATGGAAAGTTTGAGAATTTTGTCAGTCAGATCGGGCAGGCAGTTCCAGAAGATACCTGGGCAAAAGGAGAGGGAACCACAGCAGTTTATATGGAGTTGGGAAGAAACAACAAAGCCTATGAATTTGGAGATGTGCTGCCTGACGAGATGCGCAGGCACGATAAAATATTTGTCATAGACAGGTATTTCCCCTCTGTGCCGGAAGATTTTCAGATGGTTCAGCAGTTTGCCTATAATGATGTAGTATTTGGGTATTTTGTCAGAAAACAGTAAATCAGGCAGTTGTTTGTTGACAACATACGAAATGTATTTTATACTATTGAAAGATGTGTCAGATGGTTATGATTGCCAATGTACTGGGATGAAGGAGAATAGGAGGAAGAAATCTTGGATTCAGGAATACAAAAAATTAAAAAAGAGGGATTTTCTGTTCTTATTCTGTTTGCATTGGTTTTTATTGTGCTCTTTTTTTCCTTTGGTTTTCCGGAATACAATATATCTATGCCGATTGCCTATAACGGCGGGGATGATTTTTCCGTATATAAAAATGCGAAAATGCTTTCCGAGGGTTCTGGCTGGATCAGCGGGACACCGCGTCTGGGAGCGCCTTATGGGGCACAATATCATGACTTTATACCAGATGCCCTGATGAACGTAGATAATTTATTGATCAAATTTTTTGGGATGTTTACAGATGATATCATCTTAAATGTAAATCTTACTGTGTTTTTCTTGTTTTTTGTCACTGCGGGAACTGCTTACTATGCGTTGAGGCAGATGGGAGTCAGAAATGATTTTGCCATTATGGGGGCAGTGACCTTTGATTTTATGTACTATCATTTTATGCGGATGATTTCACATTTCTCACTGGGAGCCTATGAATTTATACCTCTTTCGGTACTTTTATGTGTGTGGCTCTGGAAGGATGACAAGCTGTTTGTGTTTGGAAGAGAGTTTTTCCGCTATAAGAAAAATTATCTTGTTATTTTGTTTGCCTTGCTGATCGCGAACAATGGTATTGCCTATTATGCCTTTTTTACCTGCATGTTTTTGGGCATCACGGGAGTATCCAAGACCATAAAAGAGAAGAAGTTCCGCTACCTGGCAAAAATGTGTGGAATGATCGCGCCGATCATCCTTTTTATGGCTGTATCCCTGATCCCATCGTTGCTGTATCAGCTTAAGAATGGCTTTCTTCTCACTTCCCGCCAGATCGGGGATTCTGAACTATATGCGATGAAGATCATACAGCTTTTGATCCCGTATAAAGATTATGGCATCAGGAAACTTCAGGATTTTCACGATGAATATTATAAAGTATTTACTTTTACGGAAGCCTATATGTCCTATCTGGGACTGGTGGCAGGGGCTGGTTTTCTATTCCTTCTTTTTGCAATTTTACGGAAAAGGACGAAAGAAAGCGATAACAAAAGCAATCTGACCTTATTGGTTGAATTAAATGTGTTTGCGGTGCTGTTTGCCACCATGGGCGGATTTAGCAGTATTTTTGCTAATTTTGTTATGGGATTGATCCGGGGAGTGAACCGCATATCTATTTTTATCGGCTTTTTCTCCATTGCGGCACTTTGTATTGTGATGACAAAGCTGGTACAACATGAATTCGTTCGGTTTAAGAGGGCAAAAGGTATCCTTTATGTCCTATTTGTCGTGTTTGTGGCATTGGGGCTCAAAGATCAGATTCCGGATCATCTTACTGGGAATTCTGTGATATATGCAGAGGAAAGGGATTCAGATGAGGAATTTATCCAGAGCATCGAGAGTCAGCTCCCGGCGGATGCCATGATCTATCAGCTGCCTTATCACCCCTATCCAGAGGGAGGACCAGTATTTGACCTGGCAGACTATCATCTGCTGGTTGGTTATCTGTATTCCGATACCCTGCGCTGGAGTTATGGCGGCAGCAAGGGCAGGGAGGGCGACCAGTGGAACAAGGAGATGTCGGAAAAAGATCTGCCGGATATGATAGAGGCTTTGAAGAAAGAAGGATTTGCTGGGATTTATCTGGACAAGCGTGCATATGAGGAGGCTGTGTTTGACAATATATATAATGTCATCAATGTATGTCTTGGATATGAACCCAGCCACAGCAGAAATGAAAAATTATACTTTTGGAAATTTGAATAAATACTAGGAGGTAAGAAAAATGAAGGCAGTTTTGCTTGCAGGTGGATTTGGGACGAGAATCAGCGAGGAGAGTTATCTGAAACCAAAACCGATGGTTGAGATCGGAGAAAAGCCAATTTTATGGCATATCATGAAGCTCTATGCCTGGTATGGCATCGATGAGTTTGTGATCTGTGCCGGTTATAAGCAGCATGTGATCAAGGAATGGTTTGCCGATTATTTTCTTCATAACAGCGATATCACCTTTGATTATACCAGAGGTGGCGAGATGATCGTTCACAATAATATAGCAGAACCATGGAAGGTAACGATCGTGGACACCGGACTGAATACGATGACTGGCGGCCGAGTTAAAAGAATTAAAAAATATATTGGGGATGAACCCTTTTTACTGACCTATGGTGATGGTGTCAGTGATATCAATATCAAAGAGCTCATTGAATTTCATAAGGCACATGGTAAGATCGCTACCATGAGTTCCTATAATGTAGGACAGCAGTTTGGTGTGCTGGATGTAGATGACAATGGTCTTGTCACGGCATTCCGGGAAAAGTCCAATATTGACGGCGGGCTGATCAATGTAGGTTACATGGTTCTTGAACCGGCGATCTTTGATTACATTGAAGGAGATTCTACGGTTTTTGAGAAAAAACCCTTGGAAATGCTGGCGAAAGAAGGACAGCTGGTATCACGTAAACACGACGGTTTCTGGCAGTGCATGGATACTCAGAGAGATAAGATGAAGCTGGAGGAGATGTGGACTGACGGAAATGCTCCGTGGAAAGTCTGGGATTAAGAAATTCCAGGGTACCGGCTCTGCAAAGCAAAAATGGAGGAAAATATATGATCGATTTATCGTTTTTTAAAGGAAAAAAGGTTCTGGTGACAGGCCATACTGGTTTTAAAGGGACGTGGATGTGCCGCACCCTGATCGGAGCCGGAGCAGAGGTGACTGGATATTCTCTGGAACCGCCGACGGATCCGAATCTGTTTGCCATGGCAGAGATAGAAGACAAGATGAATTCCGTGATCGCAGATATCAGGGATCTGGATAAGCTCTCTGAAGTATTTCGTGAATCTGCCCCAGAGATCGTGATCCATCTCGCCGCACAGCCCATCGTCCGGGATTCTTATAAGGAACCGGTCTATACTTATGAGACGAATGTGATGGGAACCGTAAATATATGTGAATGCGTGAGACAGAATGACTGTGTAAAGAGTTTTTTGAACGTTACCACAGATAAGGTCTATGAGAACAGAGAGTGGGAGTGGGGATACCGGGAAAACGAGCCTCTGGATGGGTACGATCCCTATTCCAACAGTAAATCCTGTTCCGAACTGGTGACTCACAGTTATAAAAATTCCTTTTTTACCGACGACCGGGTAGCGGTATCTACCGCAAGGGCAGGTAATGTCATAGGAGGCGGTGATTTTGCCAATGACCGTATTATCCCGGACTGTGTCAGGGCGGCAGAGCAAAAGAAAGATATCATTATAAGAAATCCTTTTTCTACCAGGCCCTATCAGCATGTGCTGGAGCCGGTGATCGCGTATCTGATGATCGTAAAAGAGCAGTATGAGAATCACGAGCTTCAGGGATACTATAATGTAGGACCAGATGAGGTGGACTGTGTTACCACGGGAGATCTGGTAGAAATGTTTGTGGAAAAATGGGGAGAGGGTCTCAAGTGGATCGATCAGTATGATGGAGGCCCCCATGAGGCAGGTTTCCTTAAGCTGGACTGTTCCAAACTTAAGAAAACCTTTGGATGGAAGACGACGTGGTCTGTTTCGGAAGCTCTGGATAAGACGGTGGAGTGGACCAAGGCGTGGTTTGCCGGTGAGAATATCGCGGATGTGATGGATCGTCAGATCCAGGAGTTTGTTGGTAAATAAAGATAAAAACGGAAGTGAAAGGAAATGATATTATGTTTGAAAATATGAATGAGGCACAGGCAAGGGAGAGTATCTTAGAGCAGGTAAAAGAGTATTGTGATAAATACCACAATCAGGAAAAGCCATTTGAGGAGGGAGACCGTATTCCTTACGCGTCCAGATATTATGGACACGAGGAGATGGTAAATCTAGTAGACAGTTCACTGGAATTCTGGCTTACTTCCGGCCGTTATACGGATAAATTTGAAAAAGAATTTGCGCAGTATCTGGGAATCAAACATTGTTCTCTGGTAAATTCTGGTTCTTCTGCGAACCTTCTGGCTTTTATGGCGCTTACCTCCCCTTTGATGGGGGACCGCAGGATCATGCCGGGAGATGAAGTGATCACTGTGGCAGCCGGATTTCCGACCACCATTGCACCGATTATCCAGTACGGCGCCGTGCCGGTATTTGTAGATATGACCATTCCGCAGTACAATATGGATGCTTCCATGCTTGAAGAGGCACTTTCTGATAAGACGAAGGCGATCATGATCGCCCATACACTGGGAAATCCATGGGATCTGGGTTCCATCCGCGAATTCTGTGATAAGCATGGGCTGTGGCTGGTTGAGGACAACTGCGATGCTCTTGGTTCTAAGTATACCATCAATGGAGAAGAGAAGTTTACAGGAACCATCGGTGACGTGGGAACTTCCAGCTTCTATCCACCGCATCATATGACAATGGGAGAGGGAGGAGCTGTTTATACCAATAATCCGCTGATCCATAAGGCGGTTCGTTCGCTGAGAGACTGGGGAAGAGACTGCGTGTGTCCTTCCGGCAGGGATAATATGTGCGGACACCGTTTTGATAAACAGTATGGTGAACTTCCCCTGGGCTATGACCACAAGTATGTATATTCCCATTTCGGATACAATCTGAAGGCAACAGATATGCAGGCGGCAGTGGGATGTGCGCAGCTGGAAAAATTCCCTACTTTTGTGGAAAAGAGAAGACATAACTTTGACCGTCTGAGAAAGGCATTGGAGGATGTGGAAGATAAACTGATCCTTCCGGAAGCATGTCCGAATTCCAAGCCAAGCTGGTTTGGATTCCTGCTTACCTGCCGCGAGGGCGTGGATAAAAATAAAGTTGTTCAGTATATTGAAGACCATGGTGTGCAGACCCGTATGCTGTTTGCAGGCAATATCGTAAAACAGCCATGTTTTGATGAGTTCCGTGCATCTGGCAAAGGCTATCGTGTGGTCGGTGATCTTGCGGTGACGGACCGGATTATGAAAGATACATTCTGGCTGGGAGTATATCCGGGCATGACAGATGCGAAGATCGATTATATGGCAAAGGTGATCAAAGAAGCTTTGCAGCAGTAACAGAATGGAGAAATTATGAAAAAAGTAATCAGTATACTTGTACCGACGTACAACGAAGAGGAAAACGTAGAACCATTGAGCGAGGCGATCATAGAAGAGATAGGGAAAAATCTTCCCCAGTATGATTATGAGCTTGTGTTTATTGATAATGATTCCAATGACCGGACACGGGAGAAGATCCGGGGACTGTGTGCAGGGAATCCCAAGATCCGCGCTATTTTTAATGCGAAAAACTTTGGGCAGTTTAATTCCCCGTATTATGGCCTGCTGCAGACCAATGGTGAATGTACGATATTGATGTGTGCAGATTTTCAGGATCCTATTTATATGATCCCCAGGCTGGTGCATGAATGGGAACAGGGCAATAAGATCGTTATCGGCATCAAGTCCAAGAGCAAGGAAAATAAGATCATGTATTTCCTTCGGAGCTGTTATTATAAGCTGATCAAGAGGATGTCCAGTGTGGAACAGATCGAACATTTTACTGGATTTGGTCTCTATGATAAAGAGTTTATCGATGTGCTCAGGGAATTGGATGATCCCACTCCTTTTTTACGGGGAATCGTGGCCGAGCTTGGTTATAAGAGAAAGGATATCGAGTACCAGCAGGAGAGACGCCGTGCGGGAAAAACCCATAATAACTGGTATAGTCTGTACGATGCTGCAATGCTCAGTTTCACTTCCTATACTAAAGTCGGCATGCGGATCGCTACAATCCTGGGCTTTATCCTGTCAGGGATAAGTATACTGGTTGCATTGGTTTATCTGGTTATGAAACTGGTTTTCTGGGAGCGTTTCGTGGCGGGTATGACACCGATACTTTTAGGCATTTTTATATTTGGTTCGATTCAGCTGTTCTTCATAGGCCTGCTGGGAGAGTATATCATGAATATCAGTTCCAGAGTGACAAGAAGGCCTCTTGTTATAGAGGAGGAGCGGGTGAATTTTGACAAGGCAGAATTAGAAGAGAAAAAGTAGATGGTTTAGAGAGAGAGTATAGAGTATGAAGATAAGAAAAAGAAAGCATTGGCTTGAGAGTTTTTTACTGGGAATGTTGCTGGGAGCTGTATTTTTTGTTATTATATACGGCTTCGATGTTTTAAATGTCACAAATGATTCTTGGCTTTTAACAGGCAGGGATCTTCAGCAGCATTACATCGGATGGAAATTTTTCAGGAATGCCGACTGGACATTTCCTATCGGTATGCATAATGGTCTTACCTATCCGTATCATGTCAGCGTACTCTATACGGATTCTATTCCATTATTTGCTATATTTTTCAAACTCTTTTCTCCGATTTTACCAGAGACATTTCAGTATTTTGGGCTTTTTGGCCTGATGTGTTTTATGCTCAATGGCGGGATCGGAGCGCTGTTGGTTGCAAAAATTAACAGAAACAGGTTATTTGGTCTTTTTGGAACGATCTTTTTTATTCTTTCCACACCAGTTCTCCAGAGATTATTTGGTCTGTTATCGGAAGATTCCAGACATACCTCTCTGGCGGCTCACTTTTTGATTCTGGCGGCACTCGGGATCTGGATGTATAAAGAAACTTTTGAAAAGTATTGGAAAGCAGCTTTGGCATTTAGCGTTCTCGGTGTTCTGTGCATACTGATCCAGATGTACATTATTTTTATGGTGGGAGGGATCATGTGCGGCTATCTCCTGCACTATCTCTTGAAGTATAAAGACTGGAAACGGCTGGTGATTGTATTTTCCAGTTTTATGATATGTTCGCTGGCTGCATTTTATGTGGTAGGAGGGTTTACCAATATCTTGAAGTCCACGGCGGGAGGTTTTGGTCTGTATTCTGCCAATATCAATGCGCTGGTAAATCCATTTAATTATTCTTCATTTTTACACAAATTACCCTGGCATTCCGGTCAGTATGAAGGTTTTTCCTATCTCGGGCTGGGGATCCTCTTACTGTACCTGGTCTGCGCTGTGCTGCTGGTGGTAAAGATCGTAAAGCTTGGCGGAGTCCTGGCTGCCAGGAGATGTCTTTTGGATAAATACCGCAGGCACAGAGCTGGTGTGATCGCCCTGGCGGTAGTAGTGATTGTATTCTGGCTGCTGGCGCTTACGGCCTCGGTCTATTTTGGCAGCCGGATGGTAATGTGGGTATATATCCCGGATAAACTGCTGGAACTGCTTGCCGTGATCCGTTCTTCCGGCAGATTTATGTGGGTGATTATGTATCTGCTGATGCTGCTGGGATTGTATGTGATCACCCGGTTTATTCATGACAAAAGACTTCAGAAAATAATACTGCTGGTGTGCGTCTGCCTTCAGATCGCTGACCTGGCAAAACCTATCGTGAAGATTCACAGTCAGTATACCGGGGAATCGGTAGAAGAGGATATTTATGCGAAGGACGCTTTTTGGACAACCCAACTTGGAAATTATCGTCATATCGTGTATTATCCGCTGGATTCCTGCGGCTTTTATCATATGCTTCAGATTGGCACGAAGGCATCGTATTTTAACATGGATATGAATTATTTTTATATGTCCCGTTATTATAAGGACAAGCTGGCGAAGCAGGAAGACCAGAAAAACAAAAAGGTGTTTGAGGAAAATCAGCTGGCGGAGGACACAGTTTATATCACTGACTATGTTAATGCCCATAAATTTAAAGACCGGTGTCATCTGTATATGGCTGATAATCTGATCCTTGCTCTGAAAAACCCAGTGGAAGGCCTGAAGCCTTACAATGATGTATATATCAGCAAAGAAGATCCTTATCTGGAGATGGACTTTTCGTATACTGGTCAGGCGAGACAGTTTGCCCACAACGGATGGAATCTGCCGGATTATGGAGAAGAGGGAATGTGGACTACCAAACAGAGCGTACTGCGCCTCTATTCCGGTGGAGCGAAAAAAGTGCGCATTACCCTGGAGTATGAAGCGGGTAAAAAGAGAGGAAAGACCACGGTTAAAGTCAACGGCAGCAAAAAGCTGAGTATCAATAATAAGCAGTCCGGTACTGTTTCATTTGATACGGAGCTGAAGGAAACCGTTGATGAGAAACGGCGTATTGGTGTAAACTGGCTGTTTTTGGACACAGATAACATATTTAAGGTGAAACAAAATGGTTCAGAAGAAGACCGGGGAATTTTCGTGAAGAAGATGACAGTGACGTATTTACAATAGTGCAAGTGGAGGAAACTATGCAGAAGATCAAAAAGTACTTTAATGATTTTAATCAAGTGACAGCTGGTCCTTACCGGGCAGAATATATCCTGGGCGCCCTGATCGTAATCGCTGCGGCCTTTATGTTTTGTTTTACTAAGGACTTTAAGCTGACGGTCACACAGTCGCTGGATTTTAATGATTGTTTATTTCATGGAAAACTCTTTCGTTATTACAGCGAGATCAATGAACTGGCGTTGTCGGGGCATTACAGCAATGCCTGGCCCAAGACGCTTCTGGCAGGAGCCAATTATTCCATCATTAATTATGCAACGGTTGGATTGATCTGCCTGCCAGTATATATTTTTGACCGTCTTTTTGATCTGTCGGTTTCTTTTCTTGTGTATGAGGCGGTGGTGAAAGCTGCCTTTGCGGCTATCATGATCTATATGTCAAAAATTGTGTTTGATATCGGCAAGATCTTGAAATCAGATGAAAAGGATGCCGGATGGACTGCCCTTTGCTTTTTGACATCCCCGGTATTTCTGTTTGCATCCATCATTATTTCCCATCTTGATATTTTTTCAATTTTATTTCTGCTTCTCGGTATTAAATATATGGCAAAAGGGAATCACTGGCTGGAGCTGTTGTTTTTTATGCTGGCAGCTTCCTATAAGCCTTTCGTGCTTCTGGGCATCATCCCGATTCTGCTTCTCCGTGAAAAGAGAATTCTTTATCTGCTCCGGGACGCTGCTGGGGTGATGTTTGGTATCCTCCTGCAGAGTGTGGTGTATGGTTTTGATCCAGGATATCAGGAGACACAGAAGTTTATGAGTGAAACCTATGGTTTTATTGGAAGATTTTTTGGTGTGGGGTTTGCTTTTAAGAGAAATTGTTATGATTCTACTGTAAGTTATTTTATCGTAGCTTTTGTACTGATCTGTACAGCTGCCTACATGATCCGGAAGGTAAGATGGGAACTTGTATTTGCCCTTCCCTTTATGGTGATGGGAGCCTTTGTGATGTTTGTCCAGTGGCATCCGAACTGGATGGTACTGGTGGTTCCTTTTGGCACCTTGATGCTTTTGTATACATGCAATATTCGTATAACATGTATTTTTGAATGCCTGTTTTCTTTGCTTATCATTGTTGTGACAGCGCTGGGCTGGCTTCATAATTATGATGTGAGAATGCTCAATGGAGGTGTTATTCCGAAGCTTCTTGGGCTTGAAATCAACAAGAATTATATGATACACAAAGTGCTGCTGAGGAAATTCCCGGATATACCAATAGATATCTATTCATCCCTTCTTTGCGGCGTTGTACTGGGGATGATTGGTGTATTTGCTTATGACTGCATGAAGCGGAAGAATATGTGCGGGGCGGCAGAGAAAATGAGAAAATGGGAGAGATATGCTGTCTGGTGCAGAGTTCTTCCCGCCATCGGGTTTATGGCATATTCCCTGCTGATCTGTTTTCTATAAAAACAGGTTTTGCTTAGGATTATTATGAGGAAAATTTATGGAGAAAAAAGATAAGTTCTGCAGTTGTGCCTATGTGGTCATTGCTGTACTGGCTTTTGGGGGCATGCTGGCATATTCCGGGATTCAGGAGTTCTGGTATGATGAAGTCTATCAGCTTGGGCTTGTGGGACCGGATAAGGGGCTCGGAGAGGTACTTCGTTCTTATATGCAGTTAAAAGATTATACACCTCCTCTGTATGCTGTCATAGTATGGATATGGAGAGCTGTGGTTCCATTTTCTTTTCGCTGGCTGCTGCTGGTGTCGGAAGGATTTACCGCTGCTGGTATTTTTTTTACTGCCCTTGCTGGCAGGGAGCTGGGGGGCAAAAAGCTTGGATTATTGGCAGGGATCCTGTCGGCAGCCTCTTCGGTGCTGATCTTGCATGCCGGATACGAATTTCGTTCGTATTCCCTGTATTTTTTGTCGGCGTCCCTTCTGGTTTTTGCCTTGGCAAAACGGATCCGAAGTTCAGGGAAAAAAGGAAATATTTTTTTTGCAATATCTTTACTTTTGCTTTTGTACTCCCATTATTATGGCTGTGTGATAGCAGGGGTGCTTTTTCTTTTGGAGATGATCTTTGTCATCGCCAAAAAGCAGAGTTTCAAAAAAAGCTATCCATATTTTGCAGCGGGTGCAGGATTTGCGCCCTGGCTGCTGCTGGTTTTCATCAATCACACGAGAAGTATTACAGAATTCTGGATCCAGCCGCCAGATCTGAAGGCACTATTTGATCTCCTTCGCTTTTTGTGCAGTGAAAATGAGTTTCAGCTCTGGACTCTTTGTCTGGGGAGCGCAGGGTGCCTTGTCTGTTTTGCGGCAAAGTGCCGTTCTGGAAAATTTATTTATAAAGAAGATGCGGAAAAGCTTTATCTTCCCGGGCTTGTGATCTCAGTGCCAGCCATCATGTATCTTTATAGTACAGTAATCAATCCTGCTGGTGGAATCTTTTATGACCGCTACTTTATTGGCCTGCTGCCTTTCTGCTATCTGATAATGGCATGGGGGGTACTCTGGGTATGGGGACTGATCACAGGCAGGGGAAGAAATCGGGAATTTATAGCACTATGCCAGGGGATTGCTCTTGTTCTGGCAGTGCAGAATGGAACTCTGCTTCTGACAGAACTTCATCAGGAACAGAAAATATCTTATTGCAGCTCCGTGGGGGCACTGGCAAAGCAGAGTGACATTACAGACGAGGGTGTCATTGTTGTGACGACGGATAATTCCTATGTCCGCGCCGGGATAGAGATGTATTTTGAAGGTTTTTACGGAGTCATGCCAAAGGTAATTTCTCAACATGATAATAATTTCCAGGAAATTGTAAAAAATTATAAGAAAGTGTATTTGTTTATCGGCAAACAACCTCTGGTAGATGCGACCAGAAAATTGTTTACGGAGTATCACATGGTCTCGAGAGATAAGAAGAACAGGACCCGGGAATATCTTATGGAACAAAAGGAAGACGAATAGACAAAAAGGATGAAAGATGATGAATGGAATTAGTGAAAAATTATGGGGCATAATAGAAACGATAGTGAGAGGAATCTTTGGTGTTATTTTCAAGCTTCTCAGAATGGATCCGACAGAAGAACAGTGGGATGCCTTGTTTCAGTTTGTAAAGTTTGGCCTGGTAGGCGCCTGGAATACGATATTTTCTTATACGATAAATGTCGTATGCCTGCTTTTATTTAAAAAAGCAGGAGTTCTGCAGACCGCAGACCTGGATATGTACGTATCCAACACCATTGCTTTTATTATAAGCGTTTTGGTATCTTTTCTTCTCAACAGCAGATTCGTGTTTACACTGGAGGAAGGTCAGAGCCGGAATTTCTGGAAGGCATTGATGAAGAGCTATCTGTCCTATGGTTTTACCGGAATCATTTTGAACAATATTCTTGCCTATTTGTGGGTGAATGTGCTGGGAGTATCCAAATTTATAGCGCCGCTGATCAGCTTGATCATAGCGATACCGATCAACTTTGTGATGAATAAGCTTTGGGCATTTAAAACGGAAAACAAGTAAAAATCCTTTTCAAATCCGCCAACATATGGTAAAATGAACGCATAAGCACGAACGCACCCTCTCCTGGAGACAGCCTCCTGCTTGCAGGAAAGGCTGTCTCCAGGAGAGGGTATGTGAGTGCAACGAACACTAAGCTCCTTCGGGGCGCCGAAGGAGCTTAGTGAGTGCTTATGCGGGAAGCACGAGAGTGCTTATGCGTTAGCAAGCGCGGAGCTGCTTATGCGGAAAGCACGAGAGTGCTTATGCGAGAAGCACGAGAGTGCTTATGCGGGAAGCATGGAGTGCTTATAGAAGAAGTACAAGGATGCATAAATGTAAGGAAGAAGATAGTAGAATAAATTTGGAGGAAAGCTCATGGGAATCAGTGTGGTTCTGCTGGCATACAAAGAAGAAGAAAATCTTAAGGTCCTTTTGCCACAGATAATCGATAATGTAAAAAAGACAGGAGAAGAATTTGAAATTCTTGTAATAGATACGGCGGAGCCGCTGGATAATACCAAAGGTGTCTGCGAAGAATTTGGAGCCAGATATATCAATCAGGAAGAGCCAGCTTTTGCAGGTGCCTTTAAAACGGGGATCAAATATGCAGAAATGGATAAATTTCTTATCCTGGACAGTGACGGATCCCACAATCCCAAATACATCCCTGGAATTTATGAGAAATTTACCAAGGAAAACTGTGATGTAGTCATCGGTTCGCGATATGTAAAAGGTGGAAAGACCAACGATGCCAAGAGTTCCATTATCATGTCTCATATATTAAATGGTATGTTCCGGTTCTTTCTTGGCATTAAAGCAAAGGACATTTCTACCGATTACCGTATGTATCACACGGCTGAGCTCAAAAAAGTGTCATTGTCCTGCCATAACTATGATGTACTTCAGGAGGTGCTGCTGCGCCTGCGCCTGAATAAAAAAGATAAAAAACTGAAGATTGGCGAAGTACCGATCGAATTTGACAAAAGGATTTATGGGGAATCAAAGAGACGCCTGATTCCGTTTATTATGAGTTATATCAAGACATTATGCCGGCTTACGGTGACACGTATCGCTGGTAAATGATAGGAAGGTTTATTTTATGTATCCGATGAAATTATCTCCTGTGTATAAGGAATATCTCTGGGGAGGCAGAGAGCTGGAACGGCTGTACGGCAAGTCCGGAGGAGGTCTCTGCACTGCGGAGAGCTGGGAACTTTGCTGCCATCCGGATGGACAGAATAAGATCGTCAACGGCAGATTTAAGAGGCAGTTTCTGAGTGATATCGTAAAGGAGTTTCCGGAATATGTATCTCCGGATTTTAAGCCGGAAGATAAATTTCCGATTTTGATCAAATTTATAGATGCCAAAAAGAATCTGTCCATTCAGGTTCATCCCTCGGACGACACCGCCCTGCGGGAGCGGGGAGAAGAGGGAAAGGCGGAGATGTGGTATGTGGTCTCAGCAAAACCCCGTGCTTTTCTGTATTATGGGCTGAACCGGATGATCAGCAGGGAAGAGCTGGAAAAGAAGATTCAGGACGGTACCGTCTGTGAGGTGCTGAATAAAGTTGAAGTACATGCTGGTGATGTGTTCTTTATCCATCCTGGCACTATACATGCCATCGGAGCAGGGGCTGTGATTGCAGAGATCCAGCAGAACTCCAATACCACCTTCCGGGTATATGATTATCTGCGGAAGGATAAGGATGGAAATTACCGGGAGCTGCACGTAGAGCGTGCCATCGATGTGATCGACCGGACGCCGGTGATCCCTTCCCAAGTATTTGACAACAATGAAGTAAGCCTGAAATCAGGAAGTCTCCGAAGACTTTTTGAATGTGATTATTTTAGTGTGCTGCGTATCCAGGTAGATAATGGAAAGATAAAATTTTGGTGCGACAGGAGCAGTTTTCATTCTCTTCTTGTCGTTTCGGGTAGCGGGTTCCTGGAGCATGCGGGAAAAAGGTATGATTTCCATGCGGGAGACAGTATGTTTATTCCAGCAGGATTTGGGGAGTATTATATACATGGGACGAATGAGATACTAATGTCAAAATTATAAGATACAGTTTTGGCCGGTGATGTCATTGGCCGGATATAAAGTATTCAGAAAGGAAAAAGAGTATGAAGATAACAGCGATGATCATGGCAGGCGGCAGGGGTGAGAGATTTTGGCCCAAAAGCCGGAAAAATCTGCCTAAACAGTTTTTGAGCCTGACTGACGACGGCGTGACGATGATCCAGCACACGGTGAAGAGGATTCAGCCTCTGGTGAAGATGGAAGATATTTATATCGTTACGAACCGGGATTATAAAGGTCTTGCCATGGAGCAGCTTCCAGAGCTTCCAGAAGAAAATATTCTGTGTGAGCCTATCGGCAGGAATACGGCTCCCTGTGTGGGACTGGCAGCGATGCATATCAGCAGAAAGTATGAGGATGCGCTGATGATCGTACTTCCTTCTGATCACCTGATCAAGTATAATTCTATGTTTGTGGATGTATTAAAGGATGCCTGTGCAGTGGCGGAAAAAGGAGACAACCTTACCACCATCGGTATCACTCCAAATTATCCGGAGACCGGATATGGATATATTAAATTTGATCCGGATCAGAGTGAAGGACGTGCCTATGGTGTGGAATGCTTCGTAGAGAAGCCGGATCTCAAGACGGCGAAAGAGTACCTGGCAGACGAATCATACTTGTGGAACAGCGGTATGTTTGTGTGGAAGATTTCCACCATCATTAAAAATATTCAGACTTTTCTTCCAAAGACCTATGAAGGGCTTTTGAAGATCAAAGATGCCATTGGGACCGAGGATCAGGAGACAGTATTAGAAACAGAGTTTGAGCAGTTTGATTCTGAGTCCATTGACTACGGCATTATGGAAAAGGCAGAAAATATCTATGTCCTTCCAGGTACTTTCGGCTGGGATGATGTGGGTTCCTGGCTGGCAGTGGGGCGGATCCGCTCCACCAATGAATTTGGCAATACGGTCCAGGGGAATGTGATCACGGTGGAGACGAAAAACTCTATTATTGAGGGATCGGACAAGCTTATCGCGGCGGTAGGGCTGGAGGACATGATCGTTGTGGATACAGAGGATGCTCTTCTGATCTGTGATAAGAACCATGCCGGGGATATTAAAAAAGTTCTTGAAAATCTTAGAATCTGTAACAGAAACGAATACATCTAAGATTTTTTACAGCAATATGCAATTTGAAAGGAGATATCATGAAGAAAGCATTAATTACAGGTATAACGGGACAGGATGGTTCCTATCTGGCAGAGCTTCTGCTGGAGAAGGGATATGAAGTATATGGCATTATGCGCCGTAAGAGCGTAGTTGACTATGGAAATGTAGAGCACATTAAGGATAAGCTGAACTTTATTTATGCTGATATGACAGATGTGGTTTCCCTGATCCGCGCCATGCGCATCAGCCAGGCGGATGAGATCTATAATCTGGCAGCACAGTCATTTGTAGCTACCAGCTGGGAGCAGCCTCTTGCTACAGCTGACATCGATGCCCTCGGTGTAACGAATATGCTGGAAGCGATCCGTACCGTAAAACCGGAGGCAAGATTTTATCAGGCATCCACCAGCGAGATGTTTGGACTGGTTCAGGAGATGCCACAGAAGGAGACAACGCCTTTTTACCCTCGCTCACCCTATGGTGTGGCAAAGGTATATGGTCACTGGATCACCAAGAACTATCGTGAGAGCTATGATATGTATGCCTGCTCAGGTATCCTTTTCAACCATGAATCCGAGAGACGTGGCCTGGAGTTTGTTACCCGTAAGATCACAGACGCGGTAGCAAGGATCAAACTGGGTGTGCAGGATCACGTGGAACTGGGAAATATGGATTCTAAGAGAGACTGGGGACATTCCAAAGATTATGTTCATGCGATGTGGCTCATGCTGCAGCAGGACAAAGCGGATGACTATGTAGTGGCTACCGGTGAGACCCGTACTGTCCGCGAATTTGTGGAGCTGGCTTTTGGCCATGTTGGTATCGATGTTGAGTGGAAAGGTCAGGGTGTGGACGAGATCGGTGTGGATAAAGCTACTGGTAAGACTATCGTCACAATCAATCCGAAATTTTTCCGTCCGGCAGAGGTAGAGGTACTTCTGGGAGACCCTGCGAAGGCAGAGAAGGTTCTGGGATGGAAGCGGAACATTTCTTTCAGCCAGCTGGTGGAGGGAATGGTAAAGAACGATCTGGCACTGGTAGAGAAAGAGATCAAAGTACAGTCTATATAAAATCTTTCGGCGTCAAACGTGAAGTATATCATGAGACGCTGTTAAATGAGCTTAGCGGCGCGAATTGGAACCCGCCTGAAAACGGAGAATTCGCGCCGCCTTATATATTCCTCTATATAACGAGGGAACTGCATTAATGCGCATAGTCTCAGCAAAGCTGAGCCATTAGGACAGCACAGAAATGAGGGAAACAATGAAAAAAGTATTGATTATCGGCGGCGCCGGTTTTGTGGGGAGATATCTGGCAGAATATCTGACCGGGGAATGTGGATATGAGGTCAGTATTACAAAAATGAAACAGGAAGTACTGGAGGATGCGAACTGCAGCATATTGGATATGGATCTTCTGGTAAAAGAAGAGGTGGAACAGGTGCTGGAACAGTGTGCTCCGGATTATATTTTCCATCTTGCGGCACAGAGTTCTGTGGCGCTCTCCTGGTCCAATCCGCAGCTTACGGTGGATGTAAATATTAAGGGGACTTTGAATCTGCTGGATGTGTTAAAGGAGATAAAGTATACGGGAAGAGTACTTTTGATCGGTTCTGGAGAGGAGTATGGGTATGTGAATCCAGATGAGGTTCCGATCTCGGAGGATACGGTTCTGCGTCCCGGAAATATTTATGCCGCCACAAAGGGCTGTCAGAATATGCTGGCGGCAATCTATGCCAGGGCATATCAGCTCAATCTTGTAATGGTACGTGCCTTTAACCATGTGGGACCTAGGCAGTCTCCCCAGTTTGTGGTGTCGGATTTTTGCAAACAGGTAGTGGAAGTGGAAAAGGGACTTAGGGAACCGGTGATCCATGTAGGAAATCTGAAGGCGAAAAGGGATTTTACTGACGTGAGAGATGTGATTGCCGCTTATGAGTGCCTGGTACGTCAGGGGCATGCCGGGGAGACTTACAATGTAGGAGCAGGAAATGCGTATTCGATCCAGGAGATCTTGGATCAGATCATTGCCCTCTCCGGACAGGAGATCCGGGTGGAAGTGGAGGCGGAACGGCTGCGCCCCATTGATGTGCCGATCATCTCAGCGGATATAACTAAGATCACAGAACACACGGACTGGACGAGAAAGATTAGTCTGGACAAAACACTGGAAGATACGCTGAATTATTGGAGAGAGCAGATTTCATAGTGAGATGCATAAGGAGGAATGACGGATGATGGATATTACTGCCAATTATAAAAGATGGATGGAGCAGGTAAAGGAAGAAGATCTGCTGGAAGAATTAAAGAGTGTGGAGGGGAAGGAAGAAGAGATCAACGACCGCTTTTACCGGGAGCTGGAATTTGGCACCGGCGGGCTCCGCGGCGTGATCGGCGCCGGTACCTACCGTATGAACGTGCACACTGTGGCAAAAGCGACCCAGGGCTACAGCAATTATTTGAAAAAGGTAACGTCAGAGCCTTCGGTGGCTATCGCTTACGACAGCCGGATCAAATCTGATGTATTTGCCAGAACAGCCGCCGGGGTTTTTGCGGCAAATGGGATCCAGGTTCACATTTATAAAGAATTGATGCCTACGCCGGCGCTGTCCTATGCGGTGCGCGCCCTTCACTGTGACGGCGGCATCGTGGTGACGGCAAGCCACAATCCGGCGAAATATAACGGTTACAAAGTTTATGGGGCAGATGGATGCCAGATCACGCTGGAGGTGGCAGAAGCCATCCTGCATGAGATCGACAGCGTGGATGCATTTGATGATGTGGTGCAAATAGATTTTGAAGAGGGGTGCAGCCAGGAAAAGATCCATTTTATCGGGGAAGAAGTCATCACTGGATTTATCGATGCTGTGTCTGATAGGGCGCTGAACCCGAAAGAAATTGACAAGGACGTATCCATCGTATATACACCTCTGAACGGTACTGGCCGTATGCCGGTGACGAGATGTCTCAAAGAAAATGGGTATACCAGGATCACGATCCCGGCGGAACAGGAGATGCCGGATGGGAATTTTACCACCTGTCCTTATCCGAATCCGGAGATCCGGGAAGCTCTTGAGGTCGGTTTGAAAAAAGCAAAAGAGGTAGGAAGCGATCTGCTGCTGGCGACGGATCCAGACTGTGACCGTGTGGGTATCGCCGTAAAGGACGGAGAAGATTATAAGCTCATATCCGGCAATCAGATGGGCATCCTGCTCTTTGACTATATCTGCAAAACTTATACTGCCAATAAAACGATGCCCCAGGATCCGGTGGCAGTGACTACCATCGTGTCCACAAAGATGATCGATAAGATCGCCGCCGACTATGGCGTGGAGGTAAGACGGGTGCTTACGGGATTTAAGTTTATTGGTGAGCAGATCGGTTTTCTGGAGGCGGCGGGAGAAGCAGACCGCTATGTCTTTGGGTTTGAAGAGAGCTATGGCTATCTCAGTGGCAGCCATGTGAGGGACAAAGATGGTGTCAATGGATCTTTGCTGATCTGTGAGATGTTCGCCCATTATAAAGCAAAAGGACAATCTCTTGTGGAGGTGCTGAACGCTCTTTACGAGAAGTATGGGTACTTTAAGGAAGCGCTGCAGTCCATTACGTTTGAGGGAGCCAGCGGAGCAAAGAAAATGACAGAGCTGATGGATTCCCTCAGAAAGAATCCGCCCTCAGAGATCGCCGGTTTTAAGGTGGAAGGTGTAAAAGACTATGGAGCAGGAGTGGGAGATCTTCCCAGATCCAACGTGCTGGAATTTAATATGGAAAATGACGTAAATGTGCTGGTAAGACCGTCGGGAACGGAGCCAAAGATCAAGATGTATTATCTGGTGAAAGGAGACAGCGAAGAGGCAGGAGATCGGATCACTGCCTCTCTGGAAGCATATTTTACGGAGGTATGTAAGGGATGAAAAGAAATAAAAAGCAAAAGGCTTTCTGCTTTTTGCTTTTATTTTCCGTTGTTTTTGTGGTAGTTTTTTGCTGTACCTATTTTGTCTTCTGGAAGAATGGAAAGTCCTTTATCTGGGATTATGACGGAATCAAACAGCATTATGCGGCGCTCTGTTACCTGGGCAGATATTATCGGGAATTTTTTTCTGGTATGCTTCGGGGGGATTTTGTGCCGCCAATGTTTGACCTTTCCCTGGGAATGGGAGAAGATATTATCACCACCCTGAATTTTTATGGTCTGGGAGATCCATTGACTTTACTGGCAGCGCTGGTGCCGGAGGAGAAGACAGAATATCTGTATGACCTTCTGGTGGTTCTCCGGATCTATCTGGCAGGGCTTTCCTTTTCCTGGTGCTGCCGGAAGAAGGGAAGAAGCTGGAGTGTTACCCTGATTGGGGCGCTGGTGTATGCTTTTTCTGGCTACATCCTGCATGTGGCGGTGAAGCATCCCTTCTTTGTCATTCCTATGATCTTCCTGCCGCTGGCAGTGGTGGGAGTGGACTGGGCGCTGGAGAATAAAAAACTGACATTGCTAATCTTTGTTACGTTTTTTACTGCGTTGAACGGATTTTATTTTTTCTATATGAACACGATTTTTTTGGTGGTCTACGCGCTGATCCGGATGATCTGCCAGAAAAAACTGTTTGTCCAGTGCTGGCGGTGCGTAGCAGCTTATATTATGGGAACGGCGATGGCAGGAGTTCTCTTTGTGCCATCCATCGCGGCGTATCTTTCCAGTACCCGGAGTGAGAGTGCTTTTGATCCAGGAAATCTGCTGCTTTTTGACACCAGCCGTTACAATGCCCTTTTGACGAGGATCATCGGACCGCCCAGGATCACCTGGGACTATCTGGGGATGGTTTCTCTCGTACTGCCGGCGGTTCTCGTGCTCTTTGCCGGCGTGCGAAGGAAGAATCTGGAACTAAAAGCAAATATTTTGTTCTGGACGATACTTATGCTGGTTCCCTTTGGCGGCTATATGATGAATGGTTTTTCTTATGTTTCAGGGCGTTTTATGTATCTTACTACTTTTGTATTTGCCCTGGGTATGGTTTATGGGCTGCCAGAGCTGTTAAAACTAACAAGGAAGAGGCTTCTGGTCTGTATTGGTGGGGCAGGGATTTATCTGGTGCTGGTACTCTTCTCCGCGGATGCGGATCAGCTCACCGGCTGGTTTGGTTTTGTCATGCTGGTGATGACATTGCTGGTGCTGCTGGTATGGAGCTGGTGCCATGCAGAAAAAAGCATTTGGGGAAAACAGCTGCCCCCCTCCCTGGCGGGATGGCTGAAGAAGAATATTTATGTTCTGCTTACCCTGATAGTTGCCCTGAATATCATAGGCAGCGGGTGGCTTCTGTTCAGTAATAAGGGACAAGGGTATGCGGAGAGTTTTATCGACCGGGGAACGGCATTCCAGTACGTCGCAGGCACCCCGGAGGCAGAGGTGGAGAGAGAAGAGGAGAAAGAAGCCTCTCAGACCGGGGCGGTCAGGGGAATTTACCGGACAGATTCTCCGGCGAAGCGGACGGAAAATTCCGGGATGGTTACCAGGAAGTACGGGGTATCCAGTTATTTCAGCATGTCCAATCCGAACCGGATCCAGTATCTTCTCCAGATGCAGGATGGCGGGGTGCTGGACAGCATGTTTAAGATCCAGGGTCTGGATGGCCGCACCTGGCTGGCAGCCCTGGCTTCTGTGGGATATTATGCAGTGGAACAGGGGAAGGAGTTCCAGCTTCCCTATGGATATAAGCTGGTGAGAGAGTTTAAGCGGGGACAGAAGACTTATGGACTACACGAAAATCAGTATTTTCTTCCCCTAGGCATTACTTATGACAGTTATATGACCCAGGAGCAGCTGGGGAAGGATATTCTAAAAGATGGCGTGAAGCTGCAGGAACTCATGCTGAAGACGGTGATTCTGGAGGAGGCGGACCTGACAGATGAAGCTTCAGATTTGCAGGGACAGATCGAAAAGGTGAACAAAAGGAGCAGTGTGCCAGAACTAAACAGCAGAGAGATCCCCTATGAGATCCAATCCACGAAACAGGTTGAGATCCAGGGAGGAAAGGCTGTGGTGAAGAAAAATGGGGGAAGCCTTATCCTTCGTCTGAGGGAGCCTGTGCCGGAGGCAGAGCTGTACCTGCGCCTTCCGGGGTATCAGATGGCACAGAAGAACAGGACCTATTGTGACATAACTGCGGTCATGGGAAAGCAGAAGAAGACCATCCGGGCGCTGACAAACCAGTGGAACTGGTATTTTGGCAGGGAGGAATATTTGTTTCATCTCGGCTTGGCAGAGGGAGAGGAAGGAGAAATCCTCTGTAAGATCCGTTTCCAGTTCAAGGGCAGTTTTGAACTGGAGAAATTAAAGGTTATCGCCCAGGGTATGGAGGATTATGGGAAAACGATACAGGCGAGGAATGAACATGCCCTGGAGCATGTAGTGGCCGATAAAAATTGTATTTGTGGCGATGTGACTCTGCCGTCGGATCAGCTGTTGTTCTTATCCATTCCCTACAGCGGGGGGTGGAAAGCAGTGGTCAATGGAAAGGAGACTCCGCTCTGCCGTGCCAATACGGCGTATATGGCACTGCCGCTGAAAGCGGGGGAGAATGCCCTGGAGCTGTATTATGAGACGCCTTATCTCAGGCTGGGGCTTGGCATCAGTCTGGCAGGGCTTCTGGCATGTGCTGGTTATTGGATCGCCTGCGGCGTTTTGGCAAAGAGGGCGGCAGGAAAGAAGGAGAAAAACGGTGGAATATCAATATAAGTTCTCGGTGGTGATACCGGTTTATAACGTGTACGGATATCTTCGTGAGACACTGGATTCCGTCATACAGCAGGATATTGGATTTGAGGAAAACATTCAGGTCATTCTGGTGAATGACGGAAGTCCGGACCAGAGTGAGGAGATCTGTCTGGAGTATCAAAAACGGTATCCGGATAATATTGTCTATCTAAAGCAGGAAAACCAGGGAGTGAGTGCGGCCAGGAACCGTGCCATTTCCTATATCCGCGGAAAGTATGTGAATTTTCTGGATTCTGATGACAAGTGGACCAAAAACAGCTTCCAGGCGGTGTATGAATTTTTTGAAAAGCGCCAGGATAAGATCGATCTGGTTTCCTGTCCCCAGAAATTTTTTGAGGCGAGGAATGAGTATCACTGGCTGCGGTTTAAATATGAAAATGGGAGCCGGATCATTGACGTGCTGGATAAGTACAATTATATCCAGATGCATGTCACCGCAACTTTTGTTAAGGCAGAGGTGTTGGAACATCATCGTTTCGATGAAGATCTGAAATTTGCAGAAGATTCAAAGTTTGTGACCTCGGTCATACTGGAGAAACTCAAGTACGGAGTAGTGGCAGAGGCGCTTCATCTGTACCGCAAGAGGGTAAATGCCTCTTCGGCGATCCAGAATAAGGGGACCTCCAAGGAGTGGTATCTGGATACTCCCAGACATTATTATCTGGAGATCATCCGGGAATCCATCGAAAAATATGGGAGTGTTCTGCTCTACATCCAGTACCTGATCCTATATGATTTCCAGTGGAGGCTGCGGGATGACCTGACCAGGGTTCTGAGTGAAGAGGAACAGGGCTGGTATAAGGACTGTCTGAAGGAAATGCTCTCCTATATGGACGATGACCTGATCTGCCATCTGGACAAGATGTATGCTGAATACAAGATCTATGCCCTTTCCCTGAAATATGGTTACGACATACGGAAGGATTTGAAATACCGTAAGGGGAGCCTGTATTTTAACAACATTAAGATCTACAGCCTGCAGGCGAAATCTCTCTTTACGGCAGATGTCCTGCAGATCCGGGACGGCGTGCTCCATCTATCAGGACGGATCTGGTGCCCCTTTGCGGAAGATCTGACCATCACCATAGAGAATGACCGGGGAGAATGCTATAAGGTGCAGTCACAGCCCGCCGGTTTCCGCAAAGCGGTGATCTTTGGGGAAGAGCTGGTCCGGGTGCGGGGATATGAGGTCCGGCTTCCATTAAAAGGAGTGAAGCAGTTTTGTGTATATGGGCAGTATAAAGATAAATACCCCCAGAAACTGTATGTCCGGGTGGGGAAATTTTCCCATCTGAGCCAGGAGGTACCGGAGCTCTACTATCACGAGGACGGTTATATGATCAGTTATGACAGGGAGGAGGCAGGTCTCTGTGTCCGAAAAAAGCATGTGCTGCCCCATCTGGCAAAAGAGCTGAGGCTGCTTCTGCGCTGTGTGAGGAATAAAAGATATGAGATCGCCGGCTATCGGTGCCTGTATCATCTGGTAAAGCCTTTTCTTCGGAAAGAGCGCTGGATCGTTATGGAGAGGATTAATGTGGCGGGGGACAATGCAGAACACTTTTTTAAGTTTCTGCAGGAACAGGGCGACAGGGACATAAAATCTTATTTTACCATATCTGAGGACAGTGATGATTTTGAGAAAATGCGCCGTATCGGCAGGGTGCTTCCCTTCCGAAAGTTTTGGTATAAGTTAAATGTACTTTTAGCAAAAAATATTATTTCTTCCCAGGGTGAGGACAACATTTTTAATCCATGGGACAAGGACAGCGTCTATATCCGGGATCTATACAAGTATCATTTTGTATTTCTGCAGCATGGCATCATCAAGGATGATCTCTCGGAATGGCTGAACAAGTTCAATAAAAACCTTCAGATGTTTGTGACTTCTGCAAAACCAGAATATGAGTCCATTCTGCAGGGGGATTACTTTTATGATGAAAGGGTGGTGCGGCTGACTGGTCTGCCTAGATATGATAACTTAAAACAGGATATAACGCCGGAGAAATCTATTATTTTTATGCCTACCTGGCGGTTTTCTCTGGCCTGCCGGCTGAACAACGATACCGGGGAGAGGATCTATAATCCTCTCTTTAAACAGTCAGAGTTTTATCGCTTTTATGACCGGCTGATCCACGATGAGCGGCTGAACCGGGTGCTGAAGGAAAAAGGTTATGTTGGAAAATTTTTCCTGCACACCCACCACAAAGTTCAGATGGGGGATTTTACCGACGGTGAGGTGGTGAAGGTGCTCCGGGAGGGCATTGATTATCAGAAAGAATTCCAGAACAATGCCCTGCTGATCACGGATTTTTCCAGCGTGGCATTTGATTTTGCCTATCTGAAAAAACCGGTGATCTACACTCAGTTTGATATTGATACCTTTTTTCAGGGACAGGTTTATTCTAAAGGCTATTTCGAGTACGAAAGGGATGGGCTGGGACCGGTGTGCTATGATTATGAGACTACTCTGCAGACCATCATTGATTATGTGGAGAATGACTGCCGGCTGGATCCGGTTTATGATGAGAGAGGGAACCGGTTTTACCGCTGGTTTGATGCGGAGAACTGCCGGCGGGTTTATGATGATATAAGAGGACTGGACCGCCAGACATAAGGAGGGAAGATGGATGGAAGAATTTGTTTGCCTGGCGCACTATACTAAGGCAAGCCGCGGACAGGAGGGAACTGTGCCAGTGAATGCACGGTGTGAACGGAGGCTGTCCAGGGTGGAGAAGAAGACGGACCCGGCGGTCAATCTCCTTGTTTTCACCGAAGAGCCCTGTGAATGCCGGAACCACATCGCAGATGTGAGGGAACATTATGAGTTTGCCACGGTAGATCCGGCGAAGATCTATCTTCGTAAAAACCTGGCAGAGAAGTTCTCGCCCCTGGATCTTCCCGGACTCTGCCGGCTGTTTGCGGAAGAGGGGCGCTTTGCCGTATGGGAGCTGGATCCAGGGCAGCCGGAGAAAAAAGGCTATCCCTATGAGAAGCGGAATGAGGGAAGTTTTGGGACAGAGCCAGAAAAATATGTGGAGTTATCCGCTGTACTGCGGAAAAGATATGGGGAGTTTCTTCCTTTCTTTCAGAATATGGTCATCAAGGACATGCTTTCTCTGTTTTTTGGCGAGGATGACAGCCGGAAGCCTCTTTTGAGAAAAATTCTTGCAGATATTGATGATGATATCCTCTGTGGCACCGGCTGTATTTATGAGGATGTACTGATAAAGATCCTTTCTTTGAAATATGGGGAGGATGTAGAAAAAAAGCTGGTTTACCGGAGCGGGAAACTAAAATATCAGAATCTGTCCCTTTTTCCACTGAAAGAGATTCCCTTTGTGGTGTCGGAAATGAAACTGGTTAAAGACAGGTTTAAAATATCTGGTCATGTGCTTCTGCCTCTGGAGCACAGTGAGATTGAGTACTATTGCATGGACAACCGGAACCGCCGCTATGAGCTGTCCCTGGAACAGGACGGGGAAATCTGCTTTCTCGGCGAACTGCTCCACAGGAGGAAGCGGTTTCTGGTGGAATTTCCTGCGGGGAAGAAACCGGCAGGAATTCGGTTTATGTACTATTACCGGGGAATGTATCAGGCGAGGGTGCGGATGGAGTTTGCAGAGGCGCTGGGCATGGCGCCGGATACCAGGCATAATTTCCGGCTGCAGGATGGATATCTTTGGAAGGCGGAGAAGAGGATCCTGTTTGCGGCCCCCCTTCAGAAGAGAACGCGGATAAAGCTGTTCTTTACATTTCCATGGAAAAGCTTTACAATATAGATTGAAATAAATTTGAAGCAATTGGAGGAAACTATGATATACGGAGTAGTACTTGCCGGCGGAGTGGGAAGCCGTATGGGAAATATGGGTAAGCCTAAACAGTATCTTTTGATCGGGGACAAGCCCATTCTCATTCATACCCTGGAAAAATTTTATATGCAGAGTGAGTTTGAAAAGGTTCTTGTGCTCTGTCCGGTGGAATGGCTCAGCCACACAAAGAATCTGATCCGCAGATATATTCCTGATAAGGACCGGATTGTGGTGTTAGAAGGCGGTGAGACCCGCAATGAAACGATTATGAATGCCATTGATTATATTGAGCAGGAGGGGAATCTGGACCAGGAGACGATCATCGTCACCCATGATTCGGTGCGTCCCTTTGTTACCCAGAGGATTCTGGAGGAAAATATCCGCTATGCCAAAGAGTACGGGGCATGTGATACCGCGGTGGCGGCTACGGATACCATCGTATGCAGTGAGGACAATGTGGTGATCAGTGATATTCCGGAACGGCGGAAAATGTACCAGGGCCAGACGCCCCAGACTTTCCAGGCCATGAAGCTCAAAGAGCTGTACCAGGCGCTGACGCCGGCGGAAAAAGAGCTTCTCACCGATGCGGCAAAGATCTTTGTCATGAAAGGGGAGAAGGTGCATATCGTGGAGGGAGAGGTATTCAATATAAAGATCACCTATCCTTATGATCTGCGGGTGGCAGAAGCATTGTTGAAGGGGAACGAAGTGTGACTAAAGCCGCGAGAGCGGCAGTGGCAAGCTTGCTTGTCCACTGACATTTGAGCGACGGACATCATGAGTACGAGCGAAGCGAAGTAGGAATGTGCCTGTGCGAAGCACAGGGTCACACGCTTTTCAAGTATTGTTTGTGCCGCCTGTGGCAGCACGTTACTCTCTTTACACCGGAAGAGCGCAAAAGCAGCGCTCTTCAATGAAAATGTTTGGAGGAGAGAGTGAAAAATAAATTGTTTCACAACACAAACTATGTTTGTGTGGCAAGTTTGTGTGCGCACCCAAACTTGTGTGATGCGCAAAAGGTGTGCGCGCATGGAGGAAAATATGTTAAATGCAGTGTACCGCCTCGTGGCACCGAGACGTTTTGAGGTGGAATTTACAAATATAGATCTGTGCAGCGGGGCCGTGATCGTCCGCCCCACCCATCTGTCGATCTGCAATGCAGACCAGAGGTATTATCAGGGGAAGCGGGCCAACGATATCCTGCGGAAAAAGCTGCCTATGGCGCTGATCCACGAGGGCATCGGTGAAGTATTGTATGATCCGGAAGGGGAATTTGCGGCGGGAGAACGGGTGGTTATGATCCCCAATACTCCAAAGCAGACTGCAGAGGACGTATCTGGGGTGACAGACGGGGATGTGGTGGCAGAAAATTACCGGCTGGATTCCCGGTTCCGCGCCAGCGGTTTTGATGGTTTTATGCAGGATGCGGTGGACGTACGACGGGACCGGCTGATCCGTCTTCCGAAGGGCATCGATCCCTGTGTGGCGGCCTTTACCGAGATCGTGACGGTGAGTGTCCATGCCTTGAGCCGTTTTGATGAGATCGCTCATAAAAAACGGGATGCAGTAGGGATCTGGGGAGACGGAAATCTCGGTTATATTACTTCACTGCTTTTTAAGGCGATGTTTCCTGAGACAAAATTGTATGTCTTCGGGCTGAACCGGGACAAGCTGTCGGATTTTACCTTTGCTGACGATACTTTTCTCGTAACACACATTCCGGCGGGACTAAAATTTGACCATGCTTTTGAGTGCGTGGGGGGAGAGGGTTCTCCGAAAGCCATCAATCAGATTATCGACAACATTCTGCCGGAGGGGACGATCTCGATCCTTGGGGTTTCTGAGAATGAGGCGGCGATCAATACGCGGATGATGTTGGAAAAAGGGCTTCGGATGTTTGGCAGCAGCCGCAGTGGAAGGTCAGATTTTATCAGGACCATAGAACTTTATCAGTCCAATCCGGAGATTCCTGCTTATCTGCGGAACCTGATCGGAGCCCGTATGAGGGTGCGGACCATTGAGGACATGAAGAAGGCGTTTGAGGCTGATATTTATAAAGAATTTGGAAAAACGATTATGATCTGGGAGGCTTAGTAATGAGTGGTTTTCTATCAAATAAGACAAAACGGTTTTTGAAAAAAAGGCTGAAATTCTGGTTTTACTGCCTGACACATCCGATTCTGAATGAACATCTCATCGTGTTTGAGGCATTCAGCGGCAAGCGGTGCGGCGGCAATCTTAGGGCGATCTATGAGGAATTGATGGAGGATGAGCGATACCGGGATTTCCGTTTCGTTTGGATCGTGAACGATGTGGAAGCCCATGCCGACTTGAAAGTGAGACGGCATACGAGGGTTGTGCTGAAGGACTCCCGTTCTGCCTTTATTTTATACGCCAAGGCAAAGTACTGGTTTAACAATGTGGCACTGCCTAATTACCTCATTCCGAGACCCCATCAGGTATATGTAGAGACATGGCATGGAACGCCTCTGAAAAGGCTGGGGAATGATATCCAGTATGAGGTGGATCCGCGGCAGTCTCTGTCGGAGATGCACAAAAAATACTACATCAAGGGAAGAAAGATGGATTATCTGATCTCTCCCTCCCGGTTTTATACCGAGAAAATGATCTCCTCCTTCCGGCTGGACAAGTCACATAAAGAAAATATTATTTTAGAGACCGGTTATCCGAGGAATGATGCGCTGTTTAAATTTACTGAAGAAGATGTGGCACGTATCAAAGAGGAGATTGGAGTGCCGGAGGGCAAAAAAGTGGTGCTGTATACGCCGACCTGGCGGGACAACCAGTTCAAAAAGGGAGAAGGGTTCCAGTACAATACGGAACTGGACTTTCAGACTCTTATGGAGGAGCTGGGGGAGGAATATGTCCTTTTATTCCGCGCCCATCATCAGATCGGATTTAAGAATGTGGCATCTGATGTACCTGGCGTGATTGATGTGACGGAGGTGGATGATGTCAATGACCTGTATATCATCAGTGATTTGATGATCACAGATTATTCTTCTACTATGTTTGACTACGGCGATCTCCGGCGTCCGATGGTATTTTATATGTATGACCTGGATGAGTACCAGGGTGAGATCCGGGATTTTTATTTTGATATCAATGAGCTTCCGGGTCCTATCGTTAAGACCCAGCCAGAATTGGTAAAGGCAGTCAGGGATCAGTTTGAGAATTTCGTCTATGATGAAAAATACCGGGCCTTTACGGAGAAATTTAATTATCTCGACGATGCCCACGGGGCAAGAAGGGTCATCGAAGCGACCATTAAGACCAAGATGGGTCCCGCCTTTCGTTTTTATAAGTGGGTGATCCATACGAAAAATGTCATCCGCAAGGCCTTTCGTGATGGATATATCGCCTTGTCCGGCATGCTTCGCTGCATGGGGCTCTGCCGCACGGAGAACAGTAAGCTTCTGTATTCTTATAAAAACAAACATAAGGGACAGAGGTGTTTCCTCGTGGGAAATGGTCCCAGCCTTCAGCTCTCTGACCTGGAGGGACTGAACAAGAAAGGAGAGATCACCTTTGGCTGCAATCTGGTGACCAAGGTATTTGGCGAGACCAGCTGGCGTCCGGATTATTATTTCCTGATCGACCGTATCTGTGCTAAATTCCAGAGTGAGGAAATCAATCATGCCATCGGGGAGATTCCATTGTTTACGAATATCACTACCTATAATATTTTTCGTGAAAAGCCTAAAAATCCGGTAATCCTTTATAATATTGCCAAAGATAAATATAAGGTGAAGCGTTCTCCGCTGGCATATTATATCCCGTCGGGATCTACGGTTATGTCGCTGATGATCGAAATGGCGGTGTACATGGGATTTTCTGAGATCTATCTGATCGGCTGTGACTGTACCTCCACCTTCAGCGGCAACACGCACTTTATCAAAGGATATACCGATGATAAGCTGAAGGCAAGAGATGCAAAAAAGATTGTTGACCGGATGCGTCGTCTGGGAATCCAGAGTGATGATTATGAGAAATATTTTCTGGACGGCTCACTGAATGCTTATACACTTTTGAAAGAACATGCCATCAAGCACGGTGTGACGATCTATAATGCCACCAGAGGCGGGGCATTGGAGGTCTTTGACCGGGTGGATCTGGATGATTATATATGATGCTTTACAGATCCAGAAATTCACTGAAATCATACCGGTCTTTTAAAATCATATCGATGGCCTCCCGCACTGGTGCCTGTCCGGCAGGTCTGGTCAGGAGGATGTCGATATAGGGTTTGAGGCTATCGGCGCAGTCCGAGGGGGCAAAGGTAATCCCAGCGGTCTTTATGGCGCTGAGATCATTCATGTCATCCCCGATGTAGGCGGTCTGCTCCGCAGTCAGGCCATATTGGTCCATGAGTTCTGTGAGCTTTGCCGCCTTATTTTTCACCCCCTGATGGAACTCCGTCAGACCCAGCTCAAGACAGCGGTTGGCGACGATCTGGGAATTTCTTCCAGTTATAATGGCAGGAACGATGCCGGAATCTTTCAGAAGCTTGATGCCGAGACCGTCTTTGACGTTAAAGGCTTTGAACAGTTCTCCGTCGTTTCCCATATAGATCTTTCCATCGGTAAGGGTACCGTCTACGTCCATGGCAAATAATTTGATTTCTTTCAGGTTTTTCATACTTACTCCTTTATCTATTGGCTGATCTCAAAACGGGATGGTGTCAGGAACTGGATCGGGCAGTCGGACTGTCTGGTGTTCATATAATCTTCCAGCATGCTCTGCACATCACGGTTTGCCTGATCAGCATTTTTGATATTTCGTGTCTTTTCCATTTCCTTCTGCATGTAGTTGCTGCTGGAATCCTGGCTGTAGCCGTCAAAGCCTGCCATGGCGATGGAAGCGGGATCCAGTTCGTCCAGGAGACGAAGAAGCAGGATGCCGGAATTGTCCAGCTGATCCCATCCACATTTTACCAGTCTTGTAAAATCGATGATATGCTGGTTCTTGTCTTCTATATTTGTCACATTGGAGGTGACGATCTTTTTGTATTCTTTAAAGCGGCTGGCGCTTTTCCAGTAATTATAACGTTTTTTATTGCTGAAATATATATAGTTAATAGGATAATCGTGGGAGAGCAGGTTGACACTGACCACTACAGGTTTCTTTTCCTGGCAGTATTTCAGGATCTCTTCTTTGTGGGTAACGATGCTGTGTCCCGGAAGGAGCATCAGGATATCCTTACCCTGTAGGTTTTCTTTTAACAGTGCCACATCTTTTTCGTCATCCCGGATCGTCCCATTATATTCCATATAGGTTTTTTCCAGAAGATCATAGTCATAACGCTTTCTGGCGTCACTGCCGATGCGGTTCAGGATATAATTGATATCCCGGCTGGAGATCCCGGCTTTTGCGGTCAGATAGGAGATGTTGTTGACGTGGGCGCTGTAAGATCCGGCGAGGAAATAGGGGGTAGAGTATCCCCAGCTGCATGTGCTGCGGATTCCATCCACGTAGTTGTCAATGAGATCGAGAACGACATCAATATCATAGCCGGCATTGTATTTGCGGTTCATATACTGCATGACCAGTTCCGTATTGGTGTTGCCGGCGCCCCTGCCCATGCCCGCCATAGTGGCGTCGATGACTACCTTTCTCAGTCCCTGGGTCATATCTACAAACTCCTGGGATAAGGAGAAGGACATCTGAAGATTATTGTGGGAATGGAAGCCGATGCGGGAAGAGGCATTCAGATTCCGGTCGATCAGGTAAAATACCCGACGGAGGTCTTCCTTGTACATGGAACCAAAAGTGTCTACGATACTGAAGGCATAGGGCTCCAGTGGATTGACCATCTCGATCAGTTCCAAGAGCTCTGCGTCGGAATAGCCCAGTATATCCACGGGCTGCACATAGAGCTTATAGCCCTTTTCTGTGATCTCCCGGCAGAAATCAATTACATCATAGCGTTCATTCTTAAAGAAACAGGCGCGGACGCCATCGATGGAAGTGCCGTCAAAAGGTTCCAGATTTGAGATGGTGTAGCGGCTGTAGTCCGCCAGACAGACATAGGAAGCCTGGCGGCGGTCTTCCGGCAGAAATGGCCTCAACTGCGCTGCATTGTTAAATATCGTACTTCCCTTTTCGTGGGGCTCATCCTTTAAAAAACCGCATTCCACCACATCGATGCCGCTTTCTGCAAGTCCCTTAATCATACCCTTGATCACTGTATTTCCAAACTGGGCATCCACGAGATATCCCCCATCCCGCAGTGTACAGTCTAATAATTGTACTCGTTTCATATCTTCTAATCCTTTCTCTCCGGGGGTTCCGGAGTACAGGCAGCCGGATTCCCTGTCCCGCGGATCCTGGGGCACGGAGACCGGCTAGTCCAATGTATCGATTCCCTGGATCACCCGCTCTACTTTTTCAATGTGTTCAGGCAGGTCTACGCCGATGGATGAGTGTTTTGTTTCTTTGAGACGCATTTTATAGCCCCGTTCCATGGCACGCAGTGGTTCAATTCCTTCTCCCAGTTCCAGTTCAGTCTGAGTCATTTCCGAAAACTCTTTGAGAAAATCCCGTTTATAGGCGTAAATTCCCACATGGCGGAACACTCTTGCCAGATGTCCGTCTTTTACATTGGAAGGGATGACAGAGCGGGAGAAGTACATAGCATCTCCCTGCTGATCTGTAACGACCTTTACGGTGCTGGTCGCTTTGATCTCTTCCGGATCGGTGATCTCTTTTTTCAGGCTTCCAAAATAAACGGAATCGTCCTCAAAAAAGATGGAGATAACCTCCTGGATCATTTCCGGATTGATGACCGGCTCATCCCCTTGGATGTTGATGAACAGGTCGCCCTCTACCTTGGATGCTACCTCAGCCACCCGGTCAGATCCGGTTTCGTGCTTGTCTGAGGTCATGATCACTTTCATATTATGCTCGTCGCAGGCTGCTTTGATACGCTCGTCGTCAGTAGCTACATAAACTTCATGGAATTCAGGGACTTTTTTTGCCTGCTGGTACACCCACCAGATCATTGGTTTGCCACAGATATCTACCAGTGGCTTGCCAGGAAAACGGCTGGATTTATAACGTGCAGGGATAACTCCAATAATTTTCATGAACATTCCTTCTTTCTATTTCTTTTTCTTGTGGTTGCCCGGACCAGGTTTTTCGGTAGCGAGAACGTCTTCCGATTGGACTCTCGGAAAGGCTCCAATAATTTTCATGAACATTCCTTCTTTCTATTTCTTTTTCTTGTGGCTGCCCGGACCGGGTTTTTCGGTAGCGAGAACGTCTTCCAATTGGACTCTTGGAAAGACTTCGAGATTCCCGCCACGGGTAGCATTGTAAATCTTGATTCCGTGCCGGTCTGCATATTTTTTTAGCAGCCGGTAGACGAACAGAGACCGGTCAATGATATGTTCCCCGATCTGTTCCGTGGTCACATTTTCTTTGTTCATACGGGTTTTAATACGGGAAATATCGGTCTGGGCAATCTCTTTCGTTGTATAATTGTCGGTAAAATGACCTCCGGTGGCATGGGGATTGGTGCAGTCTACCCCCAGCAGATAGATTTCCGAGAAGCCCATATGAAAGGCAAACTCGGCGGCAAGGGACAGAACCGTTGCCTTTACCATACAGTAGGCAAAGATATTTCCTCTCACCTTATAACGCTCGCTGGCGATGGTGTGGACATAGGTGGTGTCCAGCGTCCGCTTGGTCATTTTGTGATAAGTTTTTTCAATGGTAAATAAGGGTGATTTTACATTGTTATACAGCTCGTCCCGCAGTTTTGTCGCATAGATGCTGTCGGATACGCAGTGAAAGCTGGGGCGCCAGTCGGTCTGGTCAAATATTTTATATACCATATTTGTTCCGAAGGTGTACTCATCTTTTAACAGGTGGAGATCCTCCGGTGACAGGCTGGGACCGTTGCCGATCAGAAAGCACCGCTCTCCTTTGTGGCAGTCTTTCATATCCATAAGGCGTCTGCCATTATTGTTCAGGAAAAACCCATGCATATTAAACCATCCGGTAATGTTGTAGCGGACGATCATGTATACGATGCGGATGCGGTTCAGGTTTTTTTTGAAGGTCTGGATCAGGCGTTCCCACAGTCCAGGCTTGTGGGCCGGAATGGCGATACACCGTTCGATGACCCGTCTGGCAGCCTGTCCGTCTTCCCATCGGTTGAATTTATTATGAAATGCCTGATATTTAGGATCTTTGCTGTAGTCAAAATGCGCCAGCTGCTGTGTCACCGCCTGGGCAAGCGCCGTCTCATCTTCGGTGATGGGACCCGGCAGTTCCGATAAGTCAAAGTAGAAGCCCCGGATGTTATTGGCATACTCTTCCTGGTCATACATATGAAATACCATAGGGCGTTTTAGTACGCTGAAATCAAACATGGTAGAAGAGTAGTCTGTGATCATCAGGTCGCTGATGATATACAGATCGTTGATATCGTCTACGTCGGTGACATCTATGATATTTGATGTGCTTTCAATAATGCCGGAGAGTCCGATCTGGTGATGGGCACGGAATAAGAGTACACAATTTTCCGGCAGACCCTCCACCACTTTTTTCAGATCTACAGATGCGCTGTAGCGGAAGCCAGACTGCGCTTGAAAATCCGTATCCCTCCAGGTAGGGGTATAGAGGATCACTTTCTGTTCCTCCCGGATACCTAGCCGTTCCCGGATCTGCGAGATGTCTTCTTCACTATAGTGGAAGAGCGCATCGTTTCTGGGATAGCCGCATTCAATGAACTGGTTATCGTTCGGATGTTCCAGGCCAAATGCCGAGGCGATCTTTTCACTGTAATAGGGAGAGGGAGAGAGGAAATGGGTTACTTTTTTACCTTTTTTCCGGTAACGTTTGTGCATACGCTCTCTGGACTGTCTCGGATCGCTGTCCGTCTCGATATCGCAGCCCAGCCGTTTCAGCGGTGTGCCGTGCCAGGTTTCGATATAGACCTGGTGTTTCCCAGGAATCAGAAAGTCAGGAACGCTCACATTATTTACCCAGAACCGGGAAGCAGCCGCATAGCGGAAATAATCCTGGCTTCCTTTTTTTACCAGGATCGTATGAGGATTTTCCGCCAGTTCCCTGTGTTTTTTCGGATCCGTAAATGCCCACACAAAGGTGTAGTCCCGAAATGCCTCATCCTCTGCCATTTCTTCATATATAGCTTTTACGCTGTCTCCGCAGCGTTTTCCGTGATAGGATTCAAAAAAGACCATTTTATCCTGGGTGACATAAAAGATCCGGCACAATTTATATTTGATCCGGTTTTTTATAAGAGACAGATCTTGTTTTAATCTATATTTCAATCGTTTATCCATATTCATATTCTTTCTCAATATCTTTCTTCATAAACGTGCATCTCAATCTATTTTACCATATTTGTATTTTATGTCAATTACATAAGGAAAGATTAAATTTGACAACAGGAGCAACAATGTATAAAATGAAAACAAATATACGATATGGGGGAAAAAATATGAAAGAAAAAAGTACGCTTTATCTTGTAGTGCCCTGCTACAATGAGGAGGAGGTACTGGACGAGACGGCAAAGCAGCTGACCCATAAGATGGAAGATCTGATCACAGCGGGCAGGATCAGCGATGCCAGCCGGATCCTCTTTGTAAATGATGGTTCGAGGGATCAGACATGGATCATAATCAGGCGTCTGCATGGGGATCACCGGCTGGTGAGCGGGCTGAACCTGTCCCGGAACCGGGGACACCAGAATGCGGTGCTGGCGGGACTGATGTATGCCAAAGAGCATGCAGATGTGGCGATCTCCCTGGATGCCGACCTGCAGGATGATGTAAATGCCATTGATGAGATGATAGATAAATATTATGCAGGTAATGATGTGGTTTACGGTGTGAGGAGCAGCCGCAAAAAGGATACGTTTTTTAAAAAGACCACAGCTGAGGGATTTTATAAAATGATGAAATGGATGGGAGTGGAAATCGTATTTAATCACGCGGATTACCGGCTGATGAGCCGGCGTGTACTGGAGCAGCTGGAGGATTATAAAGAAGTCCATCTATTTTTGAGAGGGATGATCCCATTGATCGGTTATCCGTCGGATACGGTGTATTATGAGAGACACGAGAGGTTTGCAGGAGAGAGTAAGTATCCCCTGAAAAAAATGCTGGCATTTGCCTTTGATGGTATTTCATCCTTTAGCGTTAAGCCCATTCGTTTTATCGTGTGGCTTGGATTTATTGTATTTTTTGTCAGCATTCTAATGTTGTTCTATTCTATCATGCAGTTTGTTCTGGGTGATACAGTGCCGGGATGGAGCAGTCTGATCGTTTCCGTCTGGGCGCTGGGAGGGCTGCAGCTTCTCGCCATCGGTGTTGTGGGCGAATACATCGGGAAGGTATACATGGAGGCAAAGGGAAGACCCAAATATGCCATTCAGGACATATTGGATGATAAAAATAGTGACTGCAGTTAGCAATTTATTTTCTTTTTTTACTTGCGTTTTTTAAATACCCATTCCCTCTGGATAAGGGAAGACCCCAATATGCCATTCAGGACATATTGGATGATAAGTAGAACGATTGCAGGCAAAAGAAATATTACTTGCGTTTTTTAAATACCCATTCCCTCTGGATAAGGGAAGACCCCAATATG